>CAITQY010000438.1 GCA_903894655.1 uncultured Gemmatimonadota bacterium | reverse complement strand
GGGCGCGCCGAGTCGGCGCGCCCACCACGCACCACACCATACCGCCAACTCAGTCCGAAAGATCCGCGTCGTCCGGGGCGGCCACGATGGTGCTGGCTCCCGTCGGAAACGGGCGATGCTGTTCGGGGCTCGTGACGAACTGCTCGACGATCGCGCGGGTGCCGGCGATGCCCAGCTGTTCGAACAGGAACGTGAACTTCGCGTCGTACGCCGCGCCGAGCGTGCCGCGCACGTCAGCGGGCAACGCCCACAACTGCTTCTTGAACGGTCCGATCGCCTTCTTGCGCGCCTTATAGTAGAACTGTTCGTCGGTGTCGGTCGCCTTGCGTTCGTCCTTCGCGTTGGTATCCAGCCACGCGTACATATCGGCGCGCAGCGCGGCCGGGATGTGATCGAACATCATGGTCTGGAAGTTCGTCGCGAGATGGATTTCCGCCGTCTCCAGCCGCGGGAAGTTGCTGAATGCGGCGTCGGGCAGCGTGGACGCTCCGTGCTGGACGGCACCGGCCATGCTATACCGGTCGCGGCCAATCTTCGAGAGCTTCTCGAGCGTGTCGAAATCGAGGGCCACCTCGGCGATGGAGCCGTCGGCAAGCACGATACCGCCGTGCGACGTACCCGACTGGACCGAGATCTTGGACAGCCCAGCCGTACCGGGCGCCTGCGCCTCGAGGGTGGCGTTGAAGCCGTCCATGAACGCCTCGAGCTCGTCCGGCGTGCTGTTCTCGGTGCCGACTTCGCCGATTTCTCCGCCAATGGAGATCGTCACGCCAGCCGGCTCGGCAGCGCGCACGAAGCGCGTGATCTCGACGCAGACGTCGTAATTCAGGCGCTGTTGTTCGGCCAGCGTCTCCTTGGCGAGATCGACCAGCGTCGACGTGTCGACGTCGATATTGTAGAAGCCGGCGGCGACGGCTTCGGTGACGAGCGCCTTGACCGCGTTCACTTCCGTGATCGGATCGACGGCGAACTTCTTGTGGTTGACCTGAAAGTGGTCACCCTGAATGAACACCGGCCCACGATAGCCTTCGCGCAGCGCGGCCGCGAGAATCACCGACACGTACTCGTCGGGGCGCTGGTCGGTGTAGGCAATCTCCGAGCGGGCAATTTCGAGAATGAAGGCGCCGGCCTGCAGCGTGTTGGCAGTGCGGAACACCGCACGCGTCGTGTCGTACGCGAGCGCGCGAATGTTCATCGCGGGCACCGTGAAGCCGCTGCACTTGCCTTGCCCGCGCGCGATATACAACTCGTGGATCGAGGCGGCCCGAACACCGACGGCCTGCCCGAGCTCCCACACGAGCCAGCGGGCGAAGGTGCGCTCCCCTTCGTTCCCGAAGACAGCCTGATGAACCAGCGCATCCATGTGCGCAGTGGTCAGGACGGCAGCGTCATGCAGCTGCACGCGCCCGTCTTCCACCGTTACAGCACCGCCAAACAAGGACGTCGTGGGCTTCGTCGTATCGGACATTCGTGTTGTGGATCCTGCCCAGCGCGAGCCGGAGCGGGTCAGGGTTAAGGAGCGGCGACTCCGGCCTACCGGAGCCCGCTGCGTCTGCCAGTGAAAGTTCCCACCGCAGGGACGGGTGCGGCAAGTCCGGGATTCCCTTTCCGGCCGGTTGGCGTAGCGCGTCGCGCGTCGCCGCATGGTGGGACGATGGATCACACGCGGAAGCGAGGGTCCGGCTTGGGTAGGGCGTCCCATTCTGCGCGCGCCTGCTCGCTGCCGGCGCGCCCGAGCATGGCATACGCGAAGTTCTTGCCCAGCTCCACGCCCGGCTGATTGAAAGCGTTTACATCGTAGAGCACACCGGCGTACGCTGTGGCGAGCGCGAAGGTCTGCATGAGGGCGCCCAGATGGAAGGCGTCGACCGCATCGATGGCGAGGGTGGCGTTGAACCGACCGCGGGCCGCCAGCGCACCGGCCGTGGCGCGCTGTTCGATATCGATGAGCTCACCGAGCGTATGCCCCGCGAGGTAGCTGAGCTCCGGAATGTCGGCGTGGCGCGCGGGGATCGGGCCTTCCTGCTCACGTCCCTTCACGGTGATGAAGGTGACGGTCTTGTCGAGCGGCCCCTCCATGAACAGCTGCACCTGGGAGTGCTGATCGGTGGCGCCGACGGCGGGCAGCGGGGTCGGTCCCACCGGTGTGCCGTCGCTGCGCAGCTTGCCAAGAGACTCGGCCCAGAGCTGGACGAACCACAGGGCGAGATCGCGCAGCGGATCGGCATAGGGCATGAGCACCTGCACCGAGCGACCGTGCGCGGTGTGCGCGATATGCTGCAGCACGGCGAACGTGCCCGGCAGATTCGTGGAGAGGTCAGCACTGGCGGCGCGCGTCATGACGTCGGCGGCGCCGGCGAGTAGCGCTTTCACATCGATGCCGATCAGCGCCGCCGGCAGCATGCCGACCGGCGAGAGCACCGAGAAACGGCCGCCGACATTGGGTGGCACATCGAGCGTGGTGATGCCCTCGGCGCGCGCGATCGTGCGCAGCGCTCCGACCTCGGGGTCCGTGATGAAAATGAGGTGCTGGCGCGCGGCCTCTTCGCCGACCGCGCCCGCGAGGGCGTCGCGCACGATGAGATACTGCGCCATTGTTTCCACCGTGCCGCCGGACTTCGAAATCACCAGCACCAGCGTGCGGGCCAACGCGAGCCGGTCGAGCGTGGCCGCGATGGTGGCCGGATCCACGTTGTCGAGCACGTGCAGTCGCGGGGCGCCGCCGCGGGCATCGGCACTCAGGGTATTCCACGCCGGCGGCCGCAACGCGGTGCGCAACGCGATCGGGCCGAGGGCGGAGCCGCCGATGCCAAGCAACAACACGTCGTCGAAGCGGCCACGCGCCTGCTCGGCGACGGCGAGCGTGGCATCGCGCAACGCGTCGTTCACCGGCAAGGTGAGAAAGCCGAGTTCCGCCTGCATGGCGTGCACGCGGGCGTGCGCGTTGGCGAATGCACCGGACGCCTCCGCGAGCTGCTCGGCGGTGATGCCGGCGCCATGCGGCAGCGCCGCTCCCATCATGTTCGTGAAATCGAGTGACAACGACATAGCAACACACTCCCGACAGCGCGTGAGATCGAAGACGAAAGAACAAAGGTTATGACAGACTCACGACCAACCCGTCGTACGCCGGCTGAATGCCAGCGGGTAACTCGGCGGCGAGGTCGGCGTGCGCATTCTCGTGCGTGAGATGCGTGAGGTACGTGCGCTCGGCCCCGATCTCCTGCGCCACAGCGACGGCTTCGGCAATCGACAGGTGCGTGGGATGCGGGTCGCGCAACAGCGCATTGAGCACCAAAACGCGAACGCCAACCAGCGCAGCGCGCGCCGTGTCGGGCAACAGCTTCGCGTCGGTGATGTAGGCGATGTCGCCCACACGGTATCCGACTACCGACGCATGACCATGCGGCACGGCAATCGGCAGCACCTCGGTGTCCTTCACGGTGAACGGCACGCCCGCCTGAATCGGTATCAGGGTGCCCTCGGGGCGGGTGGTGCCGGGCAACGGACGGAACTGCTCGTCGATGATGTACGGAAAGCGACTCCGCAGGGTCGCCAGCGTGGCGGCTTCGCCGTACAGCGGAAGCGACGAGGCGCGTCGGACGGTGAAGGCGCGCAAATCGTCGATGCCGTGGATGTGATCGGCGTGTTCATGCGTGTACAACACCGCATCGATGTCGCCGATACCGGCCGCCACGAGCTGCAACCGCAGTTCGGGCGGCGTGTCGATGAGCAATCGGGTGCCACTCGCGGTCTCTATCACCGCACCACACCGCGTGCGCTTATCACGCGGATCGGTGGATCGGCAGACGGCACAGCCGCACCCGATCTGCGGCACGCCGAAGCTCGTGCCGGTTCCCAGGAACGTGAGGCGCATGGATGTGGTCACGACCGTGTGGAGTGACCGCATCCGTGCGAGGCGTCGGTACGCCGGGTCACACCGTTTCGACCTTGAGCAGGTTGGTGGTTCCCGGCACGTCGAACGGCACACCCGCGGTGACGAGTACCCGGTCTCCCTTGGTCACGAGGCCCATATCGAGCGCCTCGCGCAGCGCCATGGCCACCATGTGATCATAGCCACGCGCGGTGGGTACGAGGCGCGGAACCACGCCCCAGACCAGTGACAGCTGGCGGCAGACGCGCGGTTCATCAGTAAGGGCCAGAATGGGTACACTCGGCCGGTGCGACGATACGATGCGCGCGGTGAAGCCACTCTTCGTGAAGACGACCACGAGCGGGGACTCGAGCATGCGCACGGCCGCCACGGTCGCGGCCGCGATGGCCTCCTCGGTGTTCACACCACTGGTGGTGCGGCGGTCGACACGATTCCCGACGCCGGGGCGCGGATGCGTCTCGATTTCGGTGATGATGCGGCGCATCGCTTCGACGGCGAGGCGCGGATAGTGCCCCGCTGCCGTTTCCGCCGAGAGCATCACGGCGTCGGTGCCGTCGAGAATGGCGTTGGCGACGTCGCTAGCTTCGGCGCGCGTGGGGCGCGGGTTGTCGATCATCGACTCGAGCATCTGCGTGGCCGTGATGACCGGGCGGCCCATGCGGTTCGCGAGCGCGATGATGTCCTTTTGCGCATTCGGCACCTGCTCGTACGGCAGCTCCACGCCGAGATCGCCACGCGCCACCATGACGGCGTCGGTGGCCTTCATGATCTCTTCGATGTTCTGCAGCGCGATGTCCTTCTCGATTTTCGCGCAGATCAGCATCGACTTCGGAATCAGCTCACGCAGCTCTTCGATGTCCTGTGCCTTGCGCACGAAGCTGAGGGCGACGGCATCAAGTTCGTGCTCGACGGCAAAGGCGAGATCGGCGCGATCTTTTTCCGTGAGCGACGGCGCGGACACAGCGATGCCAGGAAGATTCATCCCCTTGTTGCTGGAGAGGAGTCCCCCGTGCACAACCGTGGCCGTGACGCGCGGCGCCTCGACTTTGGTTACGACCAGCTCGAACAGCCCGTCGTTGATCAGCACGCGGTTGCCCGGCGCGACGTCGTGGCACAGATCGGCGTAGGTGATCGGGATTTCGTCACCGGCGGCAATCTCTTCGGGCACGAGTACCACCGCGGTACCGGGCTCCAGCTCACGCTTTTCGGAGAGCACCCCGATGCGGATGCGCGGACCCTGCAAGTCGCCAAGAATGGCCACCGGGCGGCCGAGCTGCTCGGCCACCTGTCGCACCGTGGCGATCGTTTTGGCGTGCTGCTCGTGCGTGCCGTGCGAGAAGTTGATGCGCGCGACATCGAGACCAGCCTCGATCAACGCGCGAACGCCCTCGGCCGAGCTGCTGGCTGGACCGAGCGTACCCACGATCTTGGTGCGCGGCACGTGTACGCGACGAAACGCCGATGGGGCGGCCCCTTCGGAGGGTGTGGCCGCGGCGCGCTCGGGTCCCGTACGCGGGATGGTCAGGACAGCATCAGAGGTTGGCAACAGCGGGAGCTCCGGTGGGAGACGCAAGGTTCGCAAGCGCCGCGCGCTTCCGATTCAGGCCGGACAACAGCGTGACGAAGGAATGCTCGAACGACGCCAGCCCTTCGGCCAGCAGCGTGTCGGTCACCGCTTGGAGCGAGACGCCCTGCGATTCGAGGGCCGAGAGCACGCGATCGGCATCGGCCACGTTTTCGGTCACCGAGGCGCGCACGTCGCCGTGATCGCGGAAGGCTTCGAGCGTGGCCGGCGGGAGCGTGTTGACGGTATTGGTGCCGATCAACTCTTCGACGTAGATCACGTCGCGATAGGCCGGGTTCTTCGTGCTCGTGCTGGCCCACAGCGGACGTTGCACCTGCGCGCCCTGCGCCGCGAGCACCGCCCAACGGGCACTGGAGAAGGTGGCGGTGAAGAGCCGGTACGCGAGCTTCGCGTTGGCGATGGCGGCGCGACCCTGCAGCGCGTTGAGCGTCTCGGCGGCGGCCGGATTCGCGGCCGCCATCGCGGTGAGCTGCTTGTCGATCGCGGAGTCGACGCGGCTGATGAAGAAGCTGGCAACCGACGCGATGCGGGCGACGGGCTTGCCCGCGGCGGCGCGGTCTTCCAAACCGGCAATGAACGCTTCGATCACGCGAGCGTGCGCGTCGATCGAGAAGAGCAGCGTGACATTGACGTTGATGCCATCGGCGATGAGCTGACGGATCGCGTCGGCACCCTCGGGTGTGCCCGGTACCTTGATCATCAGATTGGGTCGATCGACGATCTGCCAGAGGCGTCTGGCCTCGGCCACCGTGCCGGCCGTATCACGCGCGAGATCGGGCGAGACTTCGAGCGAGACGTAGCCGTCGATCGTGCCGGTGCTGTCATACACGGTGCGAAAGGCGTCGCAGGCGTCACGGACGTCGGTGGTGGCGACCAGTTCGAAGGCCTCGCGATCGGACCGGGAGCCATCGAGCGTGGCCAGCTGCGCGTCGTAGGCGGCTCCTTCGGCGAGGGCCTTCTCAAAGATCGTCGGGTTGGACGTCTGCCCAGTGAGGGCGTCCTCGCGGATCCGTCGCGACAGATCGCCGTTGGAGAGCATGGCCCGGTCGATGTAGTCGAGCCAGAGCGACTGGCCGGCCGCGTGCAGAGCGTGGAGACGAGTAGACATAGTATTGGATGAGGCGCGAACATAGAGTGACCGCACAACCATTCATGCTAATGTGCTACACCGCTCCCGGGCGAGGCCGAGCGGTGGCGGATGTTGGATCGTCGCCGTTTCGCGACGAGGCCGGATTTTTCCTATTTTAGGAATAGGCATTTCCATGAAACGTAGCTCACCGTTGGTCGTATTCGTCCAGAGTGCCTGACCATCCTTCGTCTGAGACTGTGCACCCTTCCCCGTTCCGACGTCCGCTCCCGCACGTGCTGGCGACCGCCCTGCTCTTCGGGGCGTGCCGGGCTCCCGTGGCGCCCTCAACACCCGGCGCGGCACCGAACGCGGCGTCCCCCACGGCCCTTCTGCCGATGCCCGCGGCCTGCGGCCCGGCGTCCGGGGCGGGTTCGACCTCCCTGGCGTCGTCGCCGGTCACGGACCCATTGGTGACGTTCGACAGCGCGTGGAGCATCATCGGGCGCACGCACTGGGACACGACGTACAATGGGGTGAATTGGCTGGCTCTGCGGGCCGAGTTGCGCCCCAAGGCGGCCGCGGCCGGCACCACCGGCGAATTGCGGGCGGTGCTGTCGGACATGGTGGCGCGCCTGAAGCAGTCGCACTTCTCGATTATTCCGCGCGAGATCGCCGATGCGTCCGGGGGCGGCTCGGGCAGTACGTCGGCTCCTGACCGGAGCGGGTCGATCGGTGCCGAGGTGCGGTATCTTGACGGCACGATTGTGATCGCGCAGCTCGATCGGGAGGGGCCGGCCGCCCAAGCGGGCGTGCGCACCGGATGGCAGGTCCAGTCGGTGAATGGCTGCCCGATGTCCGCACGGCTGGCCCGGATGCCCAACGAGCCCGACGCGCGCCGTGAGGCGCTGGCGGCGTACGCGATCGCCACCCAGGCCCTCGCCGGTGCCGTGGGCGACACGGCCACGGTGGTGTTCGCCGATGAGCGCGGCACCGACCGGACGGTGCGACTCGTGCGCGCGCCGGAGCCCGGGGTGGTCGCCAAGTTCGGCAACCTGCCAGCCATGAACGCGCAGCTCACGTTTGAGCGGGTGAGGACGGCCGGCAAGACGGTGGGCATCATCCGGTTCAACATCTGGATGCCGATTCTGTCGCCGCAGTTCGATGCGGCGGTCGATTCGCTGCGCGATGCCGATGCGATCATTCTGGACATCCGCGGCAACTTCGGTGGCGTGGGCGGCATGTCGATGGGGATCGCGGGCCATTTCCTGGACAGCACGCGGACGATCGGCACCATGATTCAGCGTGGGGCCACGCTCAAGTTCGTGGCCAATCCGCGCCGGGTGGACACCCGGTCGCGGGGCGTGTCACCGTATGCCGGTCCGTTGGCGATCGTGGTGGACGAGCTCTCGATCAGCACCACCGAGATCTTCGCCGGCGGCATGCAGGCGCTGGGCCGCGCGCAGCTGTTCGGGGTACAGACGTCGGGACAGGCCCTGCCTTCGGTGCCCGAGCGGCTGCCCAATGGCGACATTTTGTATCACGCCATCGCCGACTTTCTGAATCCGGTGGGCCAGCCGTTGGAAGGGGCGGGGGTCACCCCCGACCGCGTGGTGCCGCTCACACGGGCGGCATTGTTAGCCAGGCGTGATCCGGCGCTCGACGCGGCGATCGCGTGGGCGATCGGGCCGGTGACGGCGAAGTAGGGAGTAGGGCGAACAACTCACTCGGGTTTTCTATCACCTCCTCGATTGGAGCTGCGTCTTTATGAAGGCTTTGCGCTCGTTCGCGGTCGCTGCGGCGGCCCTGGTATTGTCGTCGGCTCCGTTCGCGGCTCCGCTCTCGGCTCAGGCGGCCCCGTCGGCGGCCGACGTCCTGGCGAAGTACGTGGCCGCGATCGGCGGCAAGGACGCGATCATGAAGATCACGTCGCTCAAGCAGACCTCGACGATGCAGGTGCCGGCCGTGGGGCTGACCGCCGAGGTGGAGGCCTATCAGGCCGCGCCGAACAAGGCGGCCACCAAGAGCACGATCCCGGGCGTCGGCGAGATGCTCCAAGGCACCGACGGTGTGGTCGCGTGGGATGCGAATCCGATGCAGGGGCCGCGTCTCCTGAGCGACAAGGAACTCGCGCAGACGCTCGAAGGCGCCGACTTCTACGGCAATATGCTCTACCCGGTGGACCGCTTTGCGACGATGGAGAACTTGGGCGTCGCGGATTTCAACGGCGAGAAGAGCTATAAGGTCAAGCTCGTCCGCAAGGATTCGGGGCGCGCGACCACGCAGTACTTCTCCGTCGCCACCGGGCTGATCGTAGGCGTCGAAACGGTGCAGGAGTCGCAGATGGGGACGATGCAGGTCTCGTCGACGCTGTCCGACTACAAGGAGTTCGGCGGCGTGAAGTTCCCGACGAAGACCGAAGTGACCATGGGTGCCAACAAGTTGATCATGACCATCACGAACGTGGTGATCAACGGGGCGCCGGCCACGGCGTTCGACATCCCGGACGCCGTCAAGCCGTTGATCAAGAAGTGACGGCGCGCGTCCGGGGGAGCTGGCTGTTGTTGACTTCCCCCGATCGCCTCCGAGATTGGGGCACTGTGCGTGCCCTGCAGCCCCATCCCCGCGCGGGATTGACCGTGCTCGAACTGCTGGTGGTGCTCGCGATTCTCGCGATCACCACTGCCGTCGTGCCGTTGGCGTGGCGCTCCTCCCGGCCCACCAGCGGGAGCGCGCTCGACGCGCTGATCCAGACGGCGCGGCGTGACGCCATCCGTCGTGGCGAAGAATTGCGGCTGCGCGTGGACGCCGATGGCGCGTGGGTGCTGGCGGCCCGCGACGGCACGGCCATCCTCGAGACCGGGCGGATCGCCTCGCCGGCAGCCGCCGTCTCGCTGCGGGTCGACGCGCTCGGCACCTGTCGCCCGGGTGCCACCAATACCACCACCAGCACCGGCAGCGGCCCCGCCGTCGCCGGTGCATCCTTCGACATGCTCGCCTGCCGGTATGTCGCCTCGGCGGCCAACGCCGTCGGCGAGGCCCCGTGACTTTGCTCGAGTCGATCATCGCCAGCCTGCTGCTTGCGGTCACGGCCGTGGTCTGCCTCGACGCGACACGAGGCGCCGCCGCGTTGCAGCGGAGCAGCGCGTCGTGGACGCAGGCGGTGGCCCACGCTGAAGCGGAACTGGCCACGGTGAGCAGCGGGGGCCCGGCGTCGGGCACCACGCGCGTCACCCGTCGTGTCTGGCGCGATGGCCTCGACCTCCTCGAGATCGACGTGCCGACAGCGGGCGGTGGCAGCTTCCGGCTCACCCGTCTCGTGGAGCGCACGCCGTGATGCGACCGCGTCTGGGATTCACCCTGCTCGAAGTGATCGTGGCGATCACGGTAACGGGCCTCGCGCTGACGACCGCCGGCATGGCCCTGTCGGCCGCCCGCAGCACCGCCGCACGGATCCAACGGCATGCGGCACGCACCGAATCAGACAGTCGGGTGCGAGCCGTGCTCACGGACATGCTGCGCCACGCCCCACGCGCCGAACAGGTCGACGAGCCGTTACTCGTAGTGGATCGCACCGGCACGACGCCGGTCCTCCGCTTCCTGTCAACCGGCGTGCGTGAGCCGTACGGCACCGGTGGCGTCTGGCGGGTGGAAGTGGCCCTGCGGGATTCGACGTTGGTGATGCGTGCCACCCCCGCGGTCGGCGAGATCGACGCGTCCCCTCTGACCGCCACGCTGTCGCCGGTGACTGGTTTTGACGTGCGCGCCCTGGAGCACGCGACCACGCTGGCGGCCGCGGGGTGGCGCGCCGACTGGCCGATTGCGCAGGACCGCCCTCGCGCGATTGAGCTGACATGGCAGCACGCCGTTGACCTGGGGTCCGCGGACGACGCATCGCGGCCACTGCGCGTCGTGCTGGCCCCCCTGGAGCGGCCGCGCTCATGACCCGTACATCGTGCCGTCGCCCGCGCCGCGGGGCTGCGCTCGTGGT
>CAITQY010000437.1 GCA_903894655.1 uncultured Gemmatimonadota bacterium | reverse complement strand
CGTCGAGCGCTCGCTCCAGATGGCCTCGGCCCAGTCGTGCTGGCCTTCCGTGCTGCCGCGGGGCGGACGACCGAACCAGCGCGGTGTGCGCGCCTTGTACGCCAGATACTCCTGCCCAAAGATCGTTTCCAGCACGCCCTCTTCGTAGCGCACGATCAGGGTGTACTCGACCGCAAAAATCACGATCGCCACGGGAATGAACCAATTCACCCCCGACACCACCGTGAAACCGATCCACGCGAGGAAGTTGCCCACGTACAGCGGATTGCGGCACCACGCGAACGCGCCGTAGGTCACGAGCCGCTGCACCTCGCGTGTGCGACGACGGGTCACAGTTCCGGCGGCCGCCACGCCCGCCGTGCGCACCATCTCGCCCAGCAGCACGAGCAGCAGTCCGGCCATCCAGGTCTGCGGAGACTGCACGCCTGGTACCAGCAGCGGTACCGCCAGAAACGGCACGGGCAACCAGCCGCGATTCTTGAACAGCACCCGCCCGATGCGGGCAGCGGGTGAACGCTCAGCTTCGGAAACGGGAGCAGTCATCGACGGCGGAAAAGAGCGAAGTGTCTGAAAAGCGCCGTCGATGAGTCGGTTAGACCGAATCGGCGAGTGACGCGAGGAAATCGGAGAGTGCATGTGTCGTCGCCGCAGGGCGCTCGACGCAAGGGAGATGTCCCGCCCCCGCGATGATCTCCATGCGGACGCGCGCCGCAGCGGGGAGGCCTTCGGCGATCGCGCGCGCCTCTTTGATCGGCGTCAGCACGTCGTCTTCCCCCACCACCACGAGTGTGGGAACAGTAATCGTCCCGAGCGTTTCCCGTGAGTCCGGCCGGTCTCGGAGCGCTTGGAGCGCCCCGGTGATCCCCGCCACCGACTGCCGCGCCATCATCACCCGGATCGTATTCACCACATCGGGGCGACGCGCCGGTGACTCCTTCCCCAGCATCCCCTGCAACTGGGCGTCGGCGATAGCCCGCGAGCCGTCACGCTTCACGAGGGCGATCAACTCATCCCGGCGCGCGCGGGTCGCCTCATCGTCGGCCCCAGCCTTGGTATCTGAAAAAACCAGGGCCCGAATACGCTCGGGGTGGCGTCGCCACATGGCCATCGCGACGTAGCCGCCCATCGACAGTCCGCACACCACCGCGGCCTCGATCCTGAGCCAGTCGAGCAACGCCACGACATCGTCGGCATACTGGTCCATTGAGAAGGGCCCGAAGGTGCTCGAATGGCCGAATCCACGCAGGTCGGGCACGATACAGCGCACCTGCGGCGCCAGCGACATGCGCTGCGCCGTCCACAGCGTCCGATCGTGCGGAAAGCCGTGCAGGAACACGACCGGCAGCCCGTCGCCACTGTCGTCGAAGCCGACCTGATATCCTCCCAGTTGGGCGATCATGTGCCCTCCGGCCGTGGACCGCTGTCCGCCGCATCCATGACGCGGTCCGGATCGACGTCGGCACGCGCCATATCCTGCGATTGACTGTTTCGTCGCATGGCCTTCTCCCGCGCGTTCTCCCGCTCCGCCATCATCCGCAGCGGCACCAGCACGGCCGCCGTGAGCGGCACCGCGACCATCAGCCCGACGAAGCCGAACACCAGCGTCATCAGCGACTGGGCCACCAGCGTAATCGCCGGCGGCAGATCCATCTCGCCGCGCATGAGATAGGGAATGAGCAGGTTGTTCTCGAGGAACTGAATCCCCCAGTACGCGATCAGTACCGCCAGCGCCTTCTCTGGTGAGTCGGCGAACGCCATGAGCACCGCCGGTACGGCACTCAGCACCGGCCCCACGGTGGGGATGAACTCGAACAGTCCAGCGATGAAGGCCAGCGCGAACGGGGCCTTCACGCCGAGGAGCAGCAACACGATCATGCTCACCACGCCGATCACCACCATGGCAATCATCTGCGTCACCAGCCATTTGCGCAGCACGGCCGCCATTTCGGCCAGGATCAGTCGCACCTGCGCGCGTGACGTGGCCGGGACCACCGACAGGAGCCAGCCCCGGTACACCTCGGGCTCGGCGCCGATGTACATCGCCAGGAACACCATCAGCACGAAGGCGGCAGCGGCGGCCAGCGTGTTCGAGACGAACGAGAACAAATAGCGGGTGGCGCCGCCCAGGCCTTCGGTGATGCGCTGCTTGATGGCCTCGCTGGGCGAGGCGGCGATCGAGTCCGCTGCCTGGCGAATCGCCTGAGCATCGGTCGGCGAGCGCGTGCCTGCGGTGGGAAGTCCCACGGCGACCGGCGCGACCGGCGCCACCGCCGTCGATCCGGCGTTGGCCGGTGGCGCCCCCGCCGACTTGATGAGTGTCCCGACCAGCCCGGTGCGTTTCGAGTCGATCCACCTCTGGAGCTTGTGAATCGCGTCCGGGAACTCGGTCTGCAGCTGCTTGCCCTGTTCGATCAGCGTCGGGGCCGTCCACGCCAGCACGCCCCCGATGGTGCCGAGCGTGCCGAGCACGATCAGTGCCGATGCGATGCCACGGCGAATCCGGAACCGCTCGAGGAAATCGACGCCCCGTCCCACGGCCAAACCGAAGAGGGTGGCGAGAAAGACGAGAAACAGCAGTGAGCTCACCGACCAGGCCAGCTGCAGCCCGAACCAGACGGCCAGCGCAACGATGGAGGCCCGGGCGAGATCGGCGGTACGCCAGCCTCGCCGCTCAGGGGGCAGCGGCTCGGGGAGCAGATCCTGATCGGCAATGGTCATATCGACGAAACTACTGCGGAATCCCCTTCAACGCGGTGCCGCCGGTACCAGTCGCATTCATTCGGCGAAATCCCCCCTCTGTGAAGCGGACCGATGTACCTTTCGGCCAGCCATGTCAGCTTCCGCACCGCTCTATCTCGATACGGTCGACTCCGTCGATCAGTTTCTCGCGAATCTTTCGCCGGTCCGAGCCATCGCGCTCGACACCGAAGGCGCGAGTTTTCATCGCTTCGTCGACCGCATCTATCTGCTGCAGATGTCGACGGATCGCCATGAAGCCGTGATCGATCCGCTCCCGATTGGCAAGCCCTCGCGTTTGGGGGCGTTGATCGAAGATCCGCAGGTCGAAATCGTGTTGCACGACGCCGATTACGATCTGCGCCTCCTGCACCAGGACTATGGCTGGCAGGTGCGGAATCTGTTCGACACGCGCGTGGCGGCACAGCTGCTGGGAATTCGGGCGTTCGGTCTCGCGGCGTTGCTGGAACAGTATTTCGGTCTCAAGCTCGACAAGAAGCACCAGCGCGCCGACTGGAGCATGCGCCCGCTCACGGCCGACATGCTCGACTACGCCGCGCAAGACACCCGCCATCTGCTCGGTTTGCGGGACAAGCTGCACGAGCAGTTGGTGTCGAAGGGACGGTGGCATTGGGCGCAGGAAGAATTCGTTCGCGCCGAGATGACGCGGTGGGATCCCGATCAGGCCGAGAACAGCTTTCTCCGCATGAAGGGCGCGCGCGATCTCACCCGTCGTGAACTCGCGCGACTTCGCGAACTCGTGCGGTGGCGTGACACGATCGCGTCCGAGCTCGATCGTGCCACCTTCCGCGTGGCCGGGAACGAAACGCTGCTTGATCTCGCGCGCCTCGCCCCCACGTCGCGCGACGCGCTCTTCGCGGTGAAAGGATTCCCTCGCGGTATGAATGACCACCGGGCGCAGGAGGCGCTGCAGGCGATCGCGCGCGGCAACGATGTCGCCGAAGCCGATCTGCCGCGCTTTCCCAAGGCTACGCGCTGGGACCGGGAAGCGGACTTCGACGATCGTGTGGCGCGGCTCAAGGCGGTGCGCGACGTGGTGGCGGCTGAGCTCGATCTTGATCCGGGCGTGCTCTGCTCCCGCGATCGGATGGAGGCGGTGGCACGGCGTCGTCCTCGTCACGTGGATGATCTGCAAGAGCTCCCGGAACTCCGGAAGTGGCAGGCCGAAGTCCTCGGCCCCGGCTTCGTGACGGCGCTCGCGCCGTTTGCAACGACCCCCGACTCGCCGTACAAGGCCGACTGACGGCGTTCCGCCTGTCGCGCCGAAGTGTGGCGCGGTCGCGACGACCGTCTCAGGGGCGCACTAGGTGGACATCGTCAGTGGCCCGCGCGTGGTTGACGCATCGGGCGGGCTCCCGAGGTCCGGCCGCGTGCGCAACGAGCGAAGCTTATGCGAGGTAATCGCTTAGCCTGCTTCGCGAAGTCAGCGTTCTGGCGCGGAGACATTGCAAGGACATTTTTGTCGTCGCGGCACACAGAGTGCATTGAGATAGGGTGAGCCCCACTCGGTCCGGTCCACCCCTTTCAGCCGTCCACCCCCGCATGCGACTCGATACGCTTCGCGCTTCGCGCGTTCTAAGCCTGTTCGACACGGTCCGTGCCCGATTCATCGGCATCACGGTCATGGTGGCCGCTGTCGATCTGCTGTCAAAGGAAGTTGCGGTCCGGTCACTGGGAGCGGCCGGTGTCGTGCCGTTCAGCGACCGCTTCTCGCTCTTCGTCGTGTTCAATACGGGGAGTGCTGGCGGCGTTCAAGTGGGACCGTACACGTGGCAGCTCAACGTGCTGGTGACGCTGATCGCGGTTGGCTTGATCGCGTCGGTGGTGCAGGCCATGGCGACAGTCGACCGTCGGGCCACGCGTGCGCTGGCCTTCGTCGCCGGCGGCGCGGTCGGCAATCTCCTCAGCATGCTCTTCGGCCCCGAGGGGGTCGCCGACTTTCTGGCCATCCGCCTCAGCACCGCCACGACGATCGTCGCGAACGTGGCTGATCTGGCCCTATGGGCCGGCGCGGCGATGCTGACACCCGTGGCCCTGCTGCTGCTGCGCAT
>CAITQY010000436.1 GCA_903894655.1 uncultured Gemmatimonadota bacterium | reverse complement strand
CGCTGCGCGGGTCAGCGGTGCGAACGGTACGCCCCCCATCGCTCCCGCCATCGATTCATGGTCTCGATATCCAGCACCGACATCGCTGCCGCCGGAACGTACAGGAGCAGGATCACCCAGGTCTCTCCCTCACGACCGCAATACACAGGCGTCGCACAGCCGACGTGCGCACCAATCCACGCCACCCAACTCAACACCGTCAGCAACAGCGTACGCCGCCCCGACGTGGCGGTGAGAAACAATGGGAGCTGATCGTAGAAATATAGGTTTTGGGGGACCAGCGCCATGCCGGCGACCAGTCGGGCCTCTGGTCGACGCCATTTGACAAGCGCGAGGAGCGCCACGAACCCGTACGGTCGGAGCGCTGGGGCGTAGTGCTCCTGCACGGTACGCGTCGCCTCCCACCACTCGATCGGCCACATGGGCTGCCACGCGAGACTGATCGCGACGAACAGCGTGCAGAGCGCGACCGACTGTTTAGTGGGCCGGTACAGAAACAGCGGGAGGCCGATCGTTGGCTTTGCCGTCAAGAGCCAACTGAGGGGCCAGGCCAGTGCCGCCGCGGTGAGAATCGGTGACCACTGGCCGAGCACGACGGCCAGTCCGAATGGGGGACTCATAAAGAGCCAGAAATGACGCAGGCCGGCCGTGGCGCTCAGTGCATATGCCAGCGCTCCTGCGCCAATCCCTGCGAAGATCGCTCCCCCCGCCTGCGCCGACGGCCACGCGAACGGCACCGCGGCCATGGCCGCGGTGAGCGGATACATGAAATACATGTCGTTGGGGGGCGGTCCCGCCGGACGGATCTCGCGATACGGGTCGAGCCCCTCAAGCAGCGCACGGGCACCGCGCCACGGATAGGTGAAGTCGCGCGCGAGCATATCGGGGACCAGTTGATACGCGATCCACGTCACGGCGGCCGCGGCAACGCCGATCAGGACGGCGATCTGCACTCGTTCCGCCCGCGAGAGTGCTCGGCCGGAAAAGATGCCGTCTGAGGGGGGCAGCATCGCGCGCCAATTCACGACAATCCCTGCTGAATTTCGGCTTGGCACTCGGTCGGTTGCTCGGGATCGTTGAGTATGAAGCGACGGGGCGTACGACCGAGAGGCCAGCCGCCATCGAGATCATAGGACTGGTCCTGCACAAGCGCGAGTGCCAGCGGTCCATCAACGCCGACCACGGCAGGCGCACCGATCGCCGGATCGTGACCAGCCGGGACCGATTCACCGCGATCGCTGCTGTTCGGCGATCGCCGACACGACGCCGCGCCTGCCGAACGGCGCCCGCAACAGATCACAACTCGCGTTTCATCAGATGCAACCGTACCGCATTGTTCGGAAAACCGTTGCGGCGCAGATAGGACGGGAGCAGTCGCCGCGCTCGGGTCGACATCCCTGCAACCTCGGACCGGGCCGTAAACCCGTGAGCCTGAAACAGGCGGCAGATTGCGGCAGTATCCCGGTAGTACGTACGATGATTCAGATATTCATAGTAGACCTGCGCCTGCTCTCGCCGCGGCTTGCCGCGTGTCTCGATCCAGCCGCCCTCCGGTCCTTTCCCGAGTGCCAGCATCGCTTGGATGACGGCCCGTCGGATTGTGCGTTTGGGTAGCCAATGAACACAGGGCATGAACAGGTGATCTTCCGTAATGCCGAGCGCACCGGGAAAACAGTGTATACCGAGTCCGCCCGGCCTCGTCAGACGCGCCTGTTCTCGGGCCGCGTGCTCAAGGTCGAACACGTGCTCGAAAACCTGCTCCGAGAAAATGAGATGAAACGAGCCGTTCGGCACTCCCTCCAGGTCCGACAGCAGCATGAGCAGACGAGATGGTTGCCAGCCCCGATTCTCGAACAGCGCAAAGCCATTTCGCATGGTCGCTTCATCGATCTCGACGCCATAGGCGTCATATCCCTGATCGCGAAGCACCGCGACTGACCGGCCGCGACCGCATCCCCAATCAAGGATCCGAATCTGCGACGGCTCAAGGCCCGACGTCTCACGAAACGTGGCGATCGTATCGGCCACGACCGGGTTCAGGCTATAGCTCGCAAGTTCCGCTTCGGTCAGCACGTCGTGCTTTGTGCCCATTGCCCCTTCCGTGGGAAGTGTCCCGAGTCTGGTCGCGAATCAGGTGAGCACTGAGGATCGCTGCTCGCCGCTGATCGGCGGTCGGGATAGTTGAATATGAAGCGGCGGAGCGCACCACCGGGAGGCCAACCTGACGACGCGAGCTCCAGCCGTTGACGCCATCGTCCGATCTCGTGCATCCTCCGATATGCACGATCGACGCCGTACTCACATCCCTGCGGGGGGTGGAAGAGGCCTGATGGGCTGGCTTCCCTCGCTGACGCGCCGGTGACCCCGGCCGCACGCGTGATCATCTCGCTCGTCTTCGGCGGCTGGGGCGGCAGTCTTGCGTACTTCGCGATGAAGTTCCATCCCGCACAGCTGGCCAAGGACTTCTCGTATCCGTGGCGGGCCGCGCGCGCGCTCCTGGACGGGCACGACCCGTATCAGGTGATCCAGGCGGTGGGCGCGTACCCGTTCAACGCGGGGCTCTTCTATCCGCTGCCGGCGGCGATTCTCGCCCTCCCCTTCGCGCCGCTGCGCCCCGAAGTCGCCGGTGGGCTGTTCATCGGTTTATCGTCGGCGCTGCTCGCGTGGGGCATACTGGGCAGCGCACCGCATCGCTTGTGGCTCTTCGCCAGTGCGCCGTTCGTGCACGCCGCCATCCTCGGTCAGTGGTCGCCGATCATTACCGCGAGTGCGCTGACCCCGGCGCTGCAGTTCATCCTGGCGGGAAAGCCGACGACCGGCCTTGCGGCGTGGCTCTACCGTCCGACGTGGCGTGGCGTCATCGGCGGCACCGTCGTCGTCGCGCTCGCATTCGTCGTCCAACCATCGTGGCTGTCGGATTGGCGCGCCGCCATGCCCAGTACGCAGCGCTATCGCGGACCGGCGCTCACGATCATGGGCTCCTTCCTGTTCCTCGCGCTCCTGCGTTGGCGGCGGAGAGAGGGAAGACTCTTCATGGCGCTGGCGCTCGTACCGCAGTTGCCGGTCTTCTACGAGCAACTCCTGCTCTGGCTCGTACCAAGCACCGGCTGGCGCTCGCTCGCCCTCACCGCCTGCAGCTGGGTGGGGTACCTCGCGTGGTTCCCGCACAGCGTGTCGCCGAAACAAAACGAGATCGCTGTGCCATGGGTCCTGTTCACCATCTACCTGCCGGCGCTGGTGATCCTGCTCATGCTGCCGCCCAGGGAAGAGGATGCCGACATGCAGAACGGCGAGGGACAAGACGCAGCGCCGGCGGCAACCACCCAAGAAGCGGACCCGTAGGCGTTCGTCAGCCCCCGTTCGTCGTGGTGGTGAACCACACGAAGAGGATCGCCGCCACCGCGTTCGCCAGCAAGAGCAGCACGTCCAACCGCGCGGCGGCTTCAATGCGCGCCCGGAGGCCTGCTGGGAAGCCCGTCGGTGTGCTGGCTGTGGCCGCGACCGCGGCCTCATCCAGTGCGTTCGGGCGTCTGAGTAGCATGAACAGCACCGGCAGGTAGACCACGATCGACAGCTCGCCAAGTCGATGGGCATAGGCATTGAAGTCTACGAACGGTCCCAGCGCGGCAATCGTAAAGAAGAGCACATGGGTGAGCAGCGACAGCACCAGTACCTCGCGCGTGCTGCGAGTCACGATGAACAGCGGCAGCAGATCGTACAGGCTCGGTGTCTGCGGTACGCAAACGAGCGCAAAAAACAGACGCGCCTCCGGGCGGCGCCACTTGAGCAGCGCGAGCGCGTACAGAAATCCGAACGGCCGCATGATCGGGGACACCACGCGCGGCATCTCGCGTAGCGACATGAGCCATTCGAGCGGCCAGGCGGGCCGGGCGATCAGGCTCGCGACACCAATCGCCAGCCCGATGCCTACGATCCAGCGAAACTGCCGCCAACTGCGTACGCCGGCGACGAATGCCACCGCCATGTTGGGCTTCGCGGCGAGCAACAGCGCGGCGAGGGGCACAAACCAGGCGGCGGTGTAGAAGGGCGACCACTGGTTGCGAAAGACGGCGATCAGGAACGCCGCGCTGAGCACGGCGCCGACACGCCGGAATGCGTCTTTCCCCAAGGCATAGCCGAGCACGCCGCCGCCGAGCACGCTGAACACGATTCGCGCCACCGGGACGGACAGCAGCGTCAGCGGCAGGGTGAAGATCACGGTGGACAGCGGATAGTTGAGCCGCCAGCTCCACTGAAACTCTCGGGTCGGTCCCACCGCGTCATACGGGCTCCGGCCCTGCAGCATCGCTCGGCCCGCGAAGTACCACTGATCGAGGTCGGTGGGCCACGTGGCACGATGTGCCCGCAGCAACGCCAGCAGCAACGCCAGCGCGCCCACCAGCAGTGCGCCGCGGACTTCCGGTCGGCGAAGAAACGTAGGTCCGGATGGCGGGGCGCTCGCAGGCATCATGGTCAAGATAACTCCGGGTGCGGACACCTGACCCTCAGGTGGTGCAATTTGCGTCGATGTCGTGCGCTGGCGTCAGGATGTTGCGCGACGAAGACCTGCCCGTCGGGATGGTCACGAGTCGGTAGGCGGACCGCCCCCCACATTCCGGGACCCGCGTACAACAACGCCCGGTCGACTCTCCAAGTCGACCGGGCGTTGTCATTTCCATGTACTCAATCCCTACCGGTCAAACTCCGCGTCCGGCACAAACACCGGCTGTGCCGCACCAGGTCCGCCCTTCTCCACCTTGCTCCGCGTGATCTCCGGCAGTCCCGCCGCCTTCAACATCGCGTTGATCTTCGGCAGGTCCGCGGCAATGATGCGCTCCATCCGCGTCATCTGCAGGTCGAGCTTCGGGTTCAACACGGCCAGCACATCGTACGCCTGCTTGGGCGGACGGCGCTCGCCGCTCGACACGAAGCTCAGCAAACTCGAGAACTGATTGTTGAGTCGGATCGGGAAGTTCAGCGGGTCCTGTCCCGACTGATTCTTCGTCTGATACACCGAGTCTTCCACGGCACTCAACGAATCCGCGAACTTCTTCGCCAACGGCGCAAACGCGGTGTTCGCGGTCATCTTCGCCGTGCGATCAGTCACGTCGCTCTTGAGATTGCGAATCTCGATCACGCCCTTGTTGGCGTCGCTCATGCGGTCGCGCACCTGCAGCGCCATCCGCGTCTGCTCCACGAGATCGGCCACCGTGGCCTCAGCGCGCGGATCGGGCTGCACTTCGAACGTGTACTGCACCGGCGCCGCGCTGCCGGCGGTCATCTTCACGCTATACGTGCCCGGCGCCATCGACGGGCCGGTACCACGTCCGCCCCACAAAATCATGCCGCGGAACGTCGTCGCGTCGGGGTGACGCATGGTCCACGTGTAGCGGTTCACGCCCTTCCGATTGCTCGGCTTGGCCGGGGCCGCAGCACCGAAGCCACGTCCACCACCAGGGCCGCCCGCCGCGGGCGTGGGATTCGTATCGGTGCTCGCTACGGTGGCCAACAGCTTGCCGGCCTTGTCGTAGAACT
>CAITQY010000435.1 GCA_903894655.1 uncultured Gemmatimonadota bacterium | reverse complement strand
GGACTCGAGCGCACGTTGGGCGAGTTGGGTGTGATCGAGGCCGACCTGCCGGGGCTCGCCACCGACGCCATGAAAGGGCAGCGGTTGCTGGTGAACAATCCCCGCGACGTAAGCTACGAGCAGGCGCTGGCGCTGTATCGCGAGGCGCTGTGACGGGCGCGGCCACGCACTCGAGGGACTGCGTTCGCTATCCTCTCCGATCTCAACCAACGAAGTCGTATGCGCGCTGTCATCTGTCGGGCCTTTGATCAGCCCGAAACACTCACGGTCGAGACCGTCGCGGACCCCGTAGCCGAGGCTGGCCACGTCGTTATTGCGGTGCATGCGGCGGGGGTGAATTTCCCCGACGCGCTGATGGTGATGGGGAAGTACCAGGTGCGTCCACCGCTGCCGTTCACGCCCGGCGGTGAAGCGTCTGGTGTGATCGTCGAGGTGGGGTCGGGCGTCACCCATCTGCGCGTCGGCCAGCGGGTGGTCGCGTTCACGCGAACCCACGCCTTCGCCGAACGCCTGTGTGCACCGGCGGCGGCCGTCACGCCGATTCCCGATGCGCTGTCGTTCGACGTTGCGGCTACGCTACCGCTCGCGTACAGCACGGCGATGCACGCGCTCATCGATCGCGCGCAGCTCGCCCGTGGCGACACGATGCTGGTGTTGGGCGCATCCGGTGGCGTGGGACTGGCCGCCCTCATGATCGGCAAGGCACTCGGCGCGCGCGTGATCGCGGCGGCGAGTACCGATGAGAAGCTGGCGCTCTGCCGTACGCATGGGGCCGATGAGGTCATCAACTACAGCACCGAATCGCTGCGCGATCGCATCAAGGCGCTCACCAACGGTCTCGGCCCTGACGTGATCTGTGATCCGGTGGGCGGTCACCTCACCGAACCCGCTTTTCGCAGCATCGCTTGGGGTGGACGATATCTCGTGGTCGGCTTTGCGGGCGGCGCCATCCCCGCGTTGCCGCTCAACCTGCCGCTGCTGAAAGGGGCGGCGGTGGTGGGCGTGTTCTGGGGGGCGTTCGAACGGCGCGAGCCTGCCGCGAATGCGCGGCACCTGGCGCAACTCATGGCGTGGGCGACCGACGGTACGATTGCCCCGGTGGTCAGTGCGCGGTACCCGTTGGACCAGAGCGCCGCCGCCCTGCGGGCGATGTTGGACCGGCGCGTGGTGGGGAAGGTGGTGGTGGCGCCGCGCGGATGATGCGCCCAGTGGCCGTTACCCCTCACGGGGTGTGCGGGCTTTCCTGACATCGCGGTTGGCGAGGTCGTGGCAACTTCGTCCCATGCACACTTCCTTAGATCGCCATGTGAGTACCGCCGTACGTTACGCCGTGCGTTACGCCGCGCGCGTCGTGGTCCTCGTTACCGTCGCCCTCCTCTCGGCCTGCGCGACGGTGCATGTCGGTGCCGACTTTGCGCCGGGCGTTCGGCTCGACCAGTACCGAACATTCGACTGGGGCGGCGGTGACTCGCTGCCGGTGGGCGACCCCAGACTGGACAACAATCCGTTTTTCGACTCTCGGGTGCGTGCCGCGGTCGAACTCGAGTTGGCGGCGCGCGGCCTCATGCGAGCGACCGTCTCCCCCGACCTGCTGGTGCACTACCACGCGAGTGTACGGCAGCGGGTGGACGTGATCAGGGCGGATGAGGGTCGCGGCTACTCCTCGCCGCGGGACGGTAGGTCCGACATCGTGCTCGAGTATGAGGAGGGCACCCTGATCGTCGATGTCGCGGAGCCCAAGGCCAAGGCGATTCTCTGGCGGGGCTGGTCCCAGACTGATGTTGGCGGGTTGCTCGAGAATCCGCGGGAGATGGAGAAGCGGATCCGTGAATCGATCCGGCTGATGATGCTCAAGTTCCCGCGATAGCATCGGGCACGGCGGGCGTGCTCCGATGCGTGCCGTGAGGGGCATTCCGTTACGTTGTGAAGAGCACCGGCCCTCCCGCACCGATCACACGTATCGCCTTGCCCCACGAACAGACTGCCACGTCACGCACACCCGAAGCCGTCCTCCGCGACGTCTTCGGGTTTGACGAGTTTCGGCCAGGGCAGCGCGAGGTGATCGACGCCGTATTGGCCGGCAAGGATTGCATTGCCTTGATGCCGACGGGCGCGGGCAAGTCGCTCACCTACCAGCTGCCGGCGCGGCTGCTCGACGGCACGGTGCTGGTGATCTCGCCACTGATCTCCCTGATGAAGGATCAGGTGGACGCCGTGGCGGGCCTCGGCTTCAAGGTCACCGCCATCAATTCCACGCTGGAGTTCGAAGAGCGACGGGCCCGCATGGACGCCTTTCGCGCCGGCGCGTACGAATTGGTGTTCCTCGCGCCCGAAGCGCTCGACGGTTACCTCGGCGACTTCGTCCGCGACTGTCCTATCTCGCTGCTGGTGGTGGACGAAGCGCACTGCATCAGCCAGTGGGGGCATGACTTCCGCCCGTCGTATCGTCGATTGCAGGGGCTCAAGGAACAACTTGACGTCCCGGTGCTGGCGCTCACGGCAACGGCCACTCGTCGCGTGGCCCTCGACATTCTGCGGCAGCTCGGCATGCGTAAGCCGGCCGGCTTCAAAGGCTCATTTTTCCGCCCCAATCTGCAGATTGCGACGCGAAAGAAAGGGCAGGGTGGGAATACGCGCGCCGAAATGCTGGCGCTCATCCGTGCACACGATGGCGAAAGTGGCATCGTGTACTGTCAGAGCCGTAAGGGCGTGGATCAGACCGCGGAGTTTTTGTCGGCACAGGGGATTCGTGCCCTCCCGTATCACGCCGGTCTCGAGCCCGACGTGCGGGCGCGCAATCAAGAAGCCTTTCAGCGCGATGACATCGACGTGATCGTCGCGACGGTGGCGTTCGGCATGGGCATCGACAAGTCCAACGTGCGCTTCGTGATTCATCGCGATATGCCCAAAGACATCGAGTCGTGGTATCAGGAAATCGGCCGCGCCGGTCGCGACGGCGTGCCGAGTGATTGCGTCATGTTTTACTCGTGGGCCGACGTAAAGCTGCATGAGCGTTTCCTGGACAATCTCGATGACGACAGTGTGCGCGAGCGCACGCGGCTCGCCACGGTAGCGTTGTTCGATCTCGTGGAGCGGTCGCGCTGTCGGCATCAGGCACTGGTCGCGCACTTCGACGAAGTCATCGGAGCCTGCGGGAGCTCGTGCGACGTCTGCACGGGACAGCAGACCGACGCGCGTATCGCCGAGCTGGTGGCATCGCAGGTGGGGACGGCGCGGGGTCGCCGTGCCGCCGTGACCGCGGGCCCGAGCGGGCGCCCTTCGCGTGGTCCCGACGCGGCGATGTTGGACGACGACGACAAGGCGCTGTTCGAGCGGCTGCGCGTGGTGCGGCGCGAACTGGCCGACGAGGCCGGCGTGCCGGCGTACATCGTGTTCGGCGACAAGGTGTTGCTGGAGATGGTCGCGCGTCGGCCGGGCAGTTCCCGTGAGCTGCTGCAAGTGCCGGGTGTTGGTGAGGCCAAACTCGAGCGGTATGGCTCGGCGTTTTTGGACGTGCTGCGGGGCGGGTAACGCGCTGGCTACCAGTTGAGCTGGCGATGGCCAAACAACTGCTGTGGAGAAAGCGTCGCCCCAATGAAGCTGCCGGCCAGATGCTCGACGTTCACGCGCGCACGGCGTCCCAAACGTGTCGCACTCCGAGCATGTCCACCCAGCGCTCGACGTACGACAGATCAACGGCGCCGTAATTGATGCGCAGCAGTGCGCGAACATCTTCCAGTTGGCGGGACGAGGCACCGAGCGTGGCCCACTCCAGCTTGGATAAGACCACGTCTTCGAGCGTAGCGACGGAGAGCGTAATGCCGAGAAAGTCGACGGATTCACGCCGTGCAAACTCCTCCTCGCTGAACGGCCGATCCTTGCGCACGATCAGATCGGCTTTCCATCCCGAGTCGGGATCGATGACGTTGAACATTCCGCGGGTGGCGAGCGCATCACGCGCCGCGTCGTGGGAGACATACAGACCTGCGTCCAATACCCGTTGAACGAACGCCTGCAATTGCGCAGGGCTGGGATCGATGACCGCGTCGACAACCATCGTCGCTCGGCTTGCGCCACGGTAACCGGCAGCCACCGATCCCGTCAGCATGAACGGAATGCCGGCTTCCTGTAGCGCGGCACCCAGCAAACGAACCAAGCCCTCGAGACTCAAGCGGATCCCTCCGCGCGCGGACCATGGCGGACGCTTGGGGAGAGTGACTCGCCGGAAAGCAACTCGACGAGCTCAAGTACCGTCCGGTCGGGAAACCGACGGCGCAGACCCGCCAGCGACACCGCCCGCATGGACTCGCTCAGGGCAAGCGTGGCGTGTAGGCGATCCAGGGGCGCTTGCTTGAGTATGGCACGTCGGACCAGAGCTTCGGCCGCATCGGAGGTGTCATGCATACCCAAATATACAAACGGGCGGAGGGCGGGACGAGAACGATTCGTGTACTTGGCGTTTGGACGGCTCCGCAGATCCCACGCGGTCAGCCCCATCACGCCGTACTCGCCGTCCATGATGCCTTGAACGCGAAGAGCAGCCCATTGCCGGCCAGTGTGAGCATGGCGGACACGATGTAGGGAACGCCCGCGCCGTAGCCGTACAG
>CAITQY010000434.1 GCA_903894655.1 uncultured Gemmatimonadota bacterium | reverse complement strand
GTCGACACGCGTGAAGGCTCGTGGGGGCAGACGCCGCTGATGTGGGCAGCCTCCGCGAACCGTCTGGCGGCGCTCGACGTGCTGATCAAGCGCGGCGCGAATCTCGAACTCGCCTCGAAGATTGAAGACATCTCCGCCAAGGAGAAGGCGGAGCGCACGATGCTCGTGCAGCGCGGCCGTCGCGTGGCGGCCATGAAGGCGGCTGATGCAGCCCCCACGGCGGCGGCGGCGGGTGCCGCTCCTGCTGGTGCCGCTCCTGCTGGTGCCGCTGCGACGATGCCGCGGATGGCCGCGCCGGCTGCCGCTCCCGCTCCCGCTGCCGTGCCGGCCCCCGCCGAGCGGTCCGCTGGTCGCGCGGCGGTTACCGCGAGTGGTACACCTGCCGCCGGCGGTGCGCCGGTCAAGCGTGACTCCGCGCCGCCGCCGCAGACGGGCTTCAACAATCGTGGCCCGACCTACGGCGATCTGATCGGCAACAAGGGTGGACTCACCGCCTTGCTGTTCGCGGTCCGTGACGGGAGCGACGACTGCGTGGCGCGTTTGCTCGAAGCCGGTGCGAAGATCAATCACGTGAGCGAAGGCGATCACACCAGCGCGCTGCTCATGGCGACGATCAACGGCCGCTTTGACATGGCCAAGATGCTGCTCGAGAAGGGTGCCGACGTGAAGCTGCAGAGTGATGCTGGCGCCGCGCCGCTGTACGCCACGATCAACGTGCAGTGGGCGGCCAAGTCGCTCTATCCGCAGCCCACCGCGCAGTTGCAGCAGACCACGCCGTACCTCGACCTGATGGAGTCCTTCCTGAAGGCCGGCGCCGACGTGAACGTGCGCCTCAAGAAGCACCTGTGGTTCATGTCATACAACTTCGATCTGCTGGGCGTGAACACGGTGGGGGCTACGGCGTTCTGGCGTGCCGCCTACGGCACCGATGTGCCGGCCATGAAGCTGCTGGTGAAGTACGGGGCCGACATCACGATCCCGACGATCAAGCCGTCCGGCCGTCTGCCTGGCGACGATTCAGGCGGGGATGACGGGGCCGCTGGCGGCAAGGATCCGTCGGGGCTCGAGCCGATTCCTGATGGCGGACCGGGCGTGTATCCGATTCACGCGGCGACCGGCGTGGGCTACGGGGAAGGCTTCGCCGCCAACTCGCACCGGCATGCGCCGGACGCGTGGATGGCGTCGGCCAAGTATTTGATCGAAGAGCTCAAGGTCGATGTCAACATGCGCGACCATAACGGCTACAACGCCATCCACCATGCGGCGGCCCGCGGTGACAACGCACTGATCACGTATCTCCAATCCAAGGGCGGGGATATCATGGCGATCAGTCGTCGTGGCCAGACCACCACCGACATGGCGAATGGTCCGGTCCAGCGCATTCCGCCCTTCGTCGAGACCGTGGACTTTCTGGTCAAGTTGGGCGCGAAGAACAGCAACAAGTGTAAGTCCTGCTAGTCGACTAGTGCTCTCACTCGGCATTCCGCTGAGCCACGCCGACCGGGCCTGTGCCCTCAGTCGTCGTGGCTCAGTTCGTATTTGCGCTGCTCGTGCATGCGGTCCTTGCCTTGCGCCGCGTCGCGCCGCTTGGCGGCATGCATCGCCTGTCCATGGGTGGACGACGTCTTGATCGAGGGCAGGGCCATCTGCTTTTCGAGAGCCGTGCTCCCGCAAGCCGGGCAGGCCGGTGCCGTGCTGCCGCGAACCAGCGCTTCGAAGCTCTGTTGACAGGCAGTGCACACAAAGTCGAACATGGGCATATGATTCCTGCTCCCGTCTTCCTGGAGGATTGCTGATGCGTCGTTCGTTCGTTTTCGCTACCACTGCCGCCATCGCGGCGTCGCTCTCTACTACGCTGCTCGCCGGCACGGCGCTGGCGCAAGCCGCCGCCGCCCGTGTGCAGGTGATTCCTGAAGGGCAGAGTGCGTCGCCCACCCTCACGCCGGGCATCCGTGTGGGGAACATGCTGTTCGCCTCGGGCCAGCTCGGCATGAGCCGCACCGCGGCCGACAGCACGATTCAGGGGCAGACGCGCCTGGCCCTGGAGAACACGAAGAAGGTGTTCGAGGCCGCGGGCACCACGCTGGCCAACGCGACGAAGTGTACCGTGTTTCTCACCGACGTGAAGGATTTTGGCGGGATGAATTCGGTGTACCGCGAGTTCTTCCCGGTCGCACCGCCGGCCCGGTCCACGGTTGTGGTGGCCGCGCTCGTGTCACCCGGCGCCAAGGTCGAGATCGAGTGCGCGGGTGTGATTCCCTGAGTTCGGGTCACACCGCTGTTCAACAACCAAAAGCTTTACCACCGATTTGCACGGATCGAACGCGGATTGGCACGAGCGAATCCGCGTAATTTTCGTGCTAATCCGCGGCAAGCAGTTCTTTTGTTGTTTTTGGGGGGGCTAAGAAAAGGCCAG
>CAITQY010000433.1 GCA_903894655.1 uncultured Gemmatimonadota bacterium | reverse complement strand
AGAGCAGTCCGCATCCGCGGGCGTACGGCAGCTTCGCCCGCGTGCTGGGCAAGTACACGCGTGACGAACGACTGCTCACACTGCAGGAGGCGGTGCGACGCATGTCGGCGCTGCCCGCCAGCAATCTGCGCCTCGCCCGCCGCGGGATGCTCAAGCCGGGCTACTTCGCGGACGTCGTGTTGTTTGACCCCGCCACCATTCGCGATAACGCGACGTTCGAACAGCCGCATCAGTACGCGAGCGGCATGCGCCACGTATTCGTGAACGGCGTGCAGGTGCTGAAAGACGGGGAGCACACTGGTGCGACACCGGGGCGCGTGGTGCTCGGCGCGGGGGCCACACGATGAGCGACGGCATGCGCACACGCCGGGAATTCCTGCAGGCCGCGGGCATCGTCGCGGCGGTGGCGAGCACGGATGCACCCTTCGGGCTCACGGTGCGCCCCGGACGCGCCGCCCACGATCTCGTGATTCGCGGTGGCACCATCTATGACGGCAGCGGTGGTGAACCGCGCATCGCCGATCTGGGGATCCGTGCGGGACGCATCACGGAGATCGCCCCGCGCATCGTGGGCGCGGGCACGGACGAAATCGATGCCCGCGGACTCGCGGTGGCGCCTGGCTTCGTGGACATCCACTCGCATGGTGACGGGTCGTTGCTGGAGGACCCGCGTGCCGAGTCGGTCGTGCGTCAGGGGATCACCACCCTCGTGGCCGGGGCCGATGGGAGTTCGCGTTTCCAGGGCGATGGGGAGCGCAGCTTTACGGCGTGGGCCACGGCCCTCGAGGCGGTGCGCCCGTCGGTGAATGTGGCGGCGATGATCGGTCTGGGTAGCGTGCGCGGTGCCGTGGTGGGCGATGATGACCGGAAGGCGACCACGGCTGAGCTGCAGCGGATGGTGCGCATGGTGGAGCAGGCCGTTGCCGCCGGGGCCTGTGGTGCCTCCACGGGCCTCGAATACACGCCAGGGGCCTTCGCCAGCCCTGAGGAGTTGATCGCGCTCTGTCGTCCTCTGGCGGCCAGGCGGCTGCCGTATGCCACGCACATGCGCAACGAGGACGACCGTGTCCTCGATTCGATCGACGAATCGATTGCCGTGGCGCGTGGGGCTGGGTGCCCGCTGCAGATCTCGCATTTAAAGATGCAGGGCACGCGCAACTGGCCGAAGCTGGACGCGGCCCTGGCGCGCATCGCCATGGCGCGCGCGGCCGGCGTGGACGTGCAATTCGATGTGTATCCGTACGAAGCCTACTCCACCGGACTCACGAACCTGTTTCCGGTGTGGAGTCGCGACGGCGGCACCACCGCGTTCCTGACGCGCCTTAAAGACGCCAGTGTGGCACCGCGCATTCGCACCGAAACGCTGGCCAAGGTGGAGCTCATCGGCGGCTGGGACAACGTGCAGATTTCCCGGGTGGCCGAGGCGGTGGACCGCGACGCCGAAGGCAAGCGTTTGGGTAGCTACGCGGCGGCCCAATCGCTGGATCCGTATGTGGCCGCGGTCGGGCTGCTCGAGCGCAACCGCGGCGACGTGGGCATGCTGGGCTTCGCCATGAGCGAGGACACGATCGATCGCCTGCTGGCGCACGAGTTCAGCATGGTCTGCTCGGATGGCGGCGCCTTCGCGATTGATGGACCGACCCGACGCGGCAGCCCGCATCCGCGCGGCGCCGGCACCTTTCCCCGGGTCCTCGGCCGGTACGTGCGAGAGCGGAAGGCGCTGTCGCTGGCCAGTGCCATCGCCAAGATGACGTCGGTGCCGGCGGCTCGGGTGCATTTGGCCGATCGTGGGACGCTCGCCACCGGCATGGCCGGCGATGTGGTGGTGTTCGATACCACCCGCGCGGCCGATACCGCCACCTTTGCCAATCCCTTCCAGTACCCGGTTGGCATCGTCGCGGTGGTGGTGAACGGCGCGATCGCCGTGCGCGACGGTCAGCGGCCGTCGGCCGGGGCCGGGCGGGTCCTTCGTCCGGCGTGATCACCCGTATTTCCCCTCAACGTCTGCCGCTTCCGGGCGTAGCTTTCCCGAAGTCTTTTGTCCCGTCCCTCCTCACGCTCCCTGAGATGATGCGCCGTACACTTCTCCTCTCGATTTCGGCCGCCTGCGCTACGCTTCCGCTGGGGCTCTCCGTTGGCGCCCAGGCCAAGCCGGCCGCTGCGCCGGCCCGGGCTGCCGCCAAGGTTTCCTCGACGCCGATGATGGCGTCGGCCGACCCCGCCCTGTTCAATGGACTCAGCTACCGCTTGGTGGGCCATTCCCGCGGTGGTCGCGTGACTTCGGTGACGGGCGTGCCGTCGCAGCCGAAGACGTTCTACGCCGGCGTCGCCAGCGGCGGCGTGATGCGCACCACGAACGGTGGTGAGTCGTGGGATTTCATTACCGACAACAAGATCCCGCTCGGCTCAACCGGCTCGATCGCGGTGGCGGAGTCGAACCCGAACATCATTTACGTGGGCACGGGCTCGGACGGTGTACGCAGCAACGTCTCCACCGGTCGCGGCGTGTATAAGAGCGTCGACAACGGCGCCTCGTGGCAGTTCGCGGGGCTGTACAATGTGGGCCAGATCGGCGCGGTGCGCATTCACCCCACGAATCCGGACATCGTCTGGGTGGCGGCCTACGGCGACATTTTCAAGCCGAACAACGATCGCGGCGTGTTCAAGACCACCGACGGCGGCAAGTCGTGGAAGAAGACGCTGTACGTAAGCGACAGCACGGGCGCGATGGATGTCGAATTGCAGCCCGGCAACCCGAACGTGGTGTTCGCGTGGATGAATCGCATCGAGCGCAAGCCGTGGTCGATCATCTCCGGCTCGCGCGAAGGTGGTTTCTACAAGAGCACGGACGGCGGCGATAGCTTCACCAAGATGGTGGGCGGCCTGCCGAATCAGATCACCGGCAAGGGCAACATCGCCGTTACCGCGGCCAACCCCAACCGGCTGTACGCACTCGTGGAAGCGCTGCCGGGTGGCGGTCTCTATCGCTCCGATGATGCCGGTGCGAGCTGGGCCCTGATGAACAGCACGCCGGGACTCATCACGCGTCCGTTCTACTACACGTCGCTGGGTGCCGATCCGTCGAACCCTGATGTGGTGTACGGCGGCGCCGAGACGTTCTACAAGAGCACCGACGGCGGCAAGACGGTGGCGCCCTTCCGCACGCCGCACGGCGACAACCACGACATCTGGATCAATCCCACGAACAGCAACACGATGGTGCAGTCGAACGACGGCGGTGCGAACGTGTCGTTCGACGGCGGCAAGACGTGGAGCTCGCAGGACATCCAGCCGACGGCCGAGTTCTACGGCGTGTGGCTGGACAATCAGTTCCCGTACAAGCTGTACATGGCGCAGCAGGACAACAGCACGTACATCGTGCCCAGCAACAACGATGTCTTCAACATGGGCACGGTGCGTACGGGTCCGGGCTGCGAAACGGGGCCGATCATTCCGCATCCGGGCGACCGGAATCTCGTGCACGGCAACTGCAAGGGGCAGTACTCCCTGATGAACCTGGAAGCCGGCGTGACGAAGAACTACTGGATCGGCGCGCAGTCGCTGTACGGCAACGATGGTGGTGATCTCGACTACCGCATGCAGCGCACCACGCCGATGGCGCTGTCGCCGCATGATCCGAAGGTGCTGTATTACGGCTCGCAGTTCCTGCACCGCACGCGCAACAACGGCGCGACGTGGGAGAAGATTTCTCCCGATCTCACGTGGTTCCCGAAGTGCTGCCAAGGCGGCAGCGGCGAACCGATCACGCGCGACGTGACGGGTGAAGAGTTCTACAGCACGCTGTACGCGATCACCGAGTCGTCGCTGGAGAAGGGCGTGATCTGGACCGGCTCGAACGACGGTCCGTTCTCGGTCACGCGCGACGATGGCAAGACCTGGAAGCGCGTCACGCCGAAGGGACTCGAGGACGGCGGCCGAGTGGCATGGATCGACGCCTCGCCGCACCGGAAGGGATCGGCCTACTTCGCGACCTACCGCTACCTGCTCGGCGACTACAAGCCGTACATCTATCTCACGAACGATTACGGCGCCACGTGGAAGCTGCTCACCGATGGCAAGAACGGCATTCCCGCCGACGCGCCCACGCGCGTGGTACGCGAAGACCCCGTGCGTGAAGGGCTGCTGTATGCCGGCACCGAATTCGGCATGTACATCTCGT
>CAITQY010000432.1 GCA_903894655.1 uncultured Gemmatimonadota bacterium | reverse complement strand
TGGCAGCAGCGAGACGCGCTCGTTCCGCATCGCGCGTGCGGCCGAGTACGACTCGGTGGCGGTCGAGCCGGCACCGCCGCCTGAAGTCGACAAGTCGTTGCTCAGTCAGCGCATGCTGCTGATGCTCACCGAGAAGCTCGAGAAGCAGCGGCCGCGCCTGGACCGCAAGACGTTGATGACCGAGTCGATCAAGATCGGGCGCGATCAGGCGCGGTTGCGACAGGCGGTCGGTGACGTGGTCTTCCAGCGCTTGAGCGGCGACGTGAGCGGCGAGCATGCGCACACGGCAGGTGACGGGCACGATCACGGCGTGGAGCAGCAGCAGGGCAAGCTTGCGCTGTCGGGCGGCAATGCCGGCGGCGTGCTCGAGGAAGGCGACGACTCGCCGGTGATCGCGATCAACCAGCCATTATTGGAGGCCTACAACGCGATGTGGGACGCGGGGCGTGAACTCGAGCAGGGTGAACCCAAGGCCGCGATCCCGCACATGCGGCTCGCGTTGGCTGCGATCGAGCGGGCGCGGTCGGCCGAGCGATTGTATCTGCGCGGCAAACCGCCCACGGTGATCATCGACATCGCGAAGGTGCGACTCGCTGGGAAGGACACCGGCACCACCAACGTCCGCCGCGAGCGCGAGGCGCTGCCGCCGCGCGAGGCGCGTCGTGCGGTGCGTCTCGTGGTCGCGGCGCAGTTGGTGGTCCGCGATGTGTCGGCGGCGCGGGATTCGCTCGCCGTGCTGCGTGTCGAAGCGCTGGGGGATTCGCCGGCCTTCGCGGCGGCGGTTGGTGCGGTGCTCGAGGTACTGGCGAATGGTGGCGATGCGACCGACGCCTTCGTGCGGGCGCGTCGCGTGCTGGGCGGTGTGGTGCGGACCGAGGCCGGGGTGTGGTCACGCGGAGTTCCGCGATGAGCGCCGCGATGAGCGCTTCTGATCCGTTTGTGTTCGCCACCGCGCAGTACGAATCGGGCGACTGGGATTCCGCGCCGATGCTGCCGGCCAACGTGATCGACTCGATCGCGCGCTATACGTCCCTGCCGGTTCGCCCGCAGGGCATCACGGTGCCGTTGTCGTCGGAAGCGGTGTTCGCGTATCCGCTGCTCTTTCTCACCGGGCATCTTCCGGTGCGCTTCACGACGCGTGAAGCCGATGTGTTGCGCAAGTATCTCGTGCGCGGCGGCCTGCTGTTCGTGGACGATCACAACCACGATGTGGACGGCGCCTTTCACAAGACGGTGCGCGGAGAGATCCGCCGCGTGACCGGACCGCTGGTTCCGCTGCCGAATACGCACGAGCTCTTTCGCAGCTTCTTCGTGTTCGAAAACGGACCGCCGACCACGTCGCACGAGATGAACGGCTGGGGCGACAATCTCGTGCACGAGCAGCTCGATGCGGTGCTGCGGAACGGTCGCATTTCGGTGCTGTACAGCAGCAAGGATTACAGCTCGGAGTGGAGTTTTCATCCTGACAACAAGCGCTTCCTCTCGGTCGACAACACGAAGTTCGCGGTGAATCTCGTGGTCTACGCGCTCACCCGATGAGGGCGCCCACGCCGAACCCGGCGCGGCTCCTGCTCGAGCGCGCGCTGCGCACCGTCGCGTGGCTCGCGCTGGCGACGGCGCTCTTTCTCGCGAGGCAACCCTCCGGCCGGCGTGACCCGCGGCGCTCGGTGGTGCGCTGGTCGGTGGCGGACGTTGCGGACAGCGGTGCGCGCGCGCTCGCTACGACGCTGGTGCGTGCAGTGGTGGCGGCGGCTGGTATGGCATATTTGTTGCTGTTGTGTTGTCCATTGTTTTTCTGAAAGTAGGATTATTGAAAAATAATATTACCATTGTCATCAAGATCA
>CAITQY010000431.1 GCA_903894655.1 uncultured Gemmatimonadota bacterium | reverse complement strand
CTCGTGCGCAGGATCAGGGCTTTCAGCCACGCCGACGTGTGCTCGGCGGGCAGGTGCTCCCACGCCATCCCGGCGCCGCGTGTGTACACCACATGGTCCATCGGCACGCCACCCGGCATGCGCTGCAGGACGTAGCGATGCCGCCTGGCCGTCACCGTAACCCGCGCGGCGCCGCGCAGCGCGAGATCGCTGGCGATTTCCACGGCGCTCACGCTATGCCCGACCACGAGCACCCGCTGACCGCGAAAGGCATCGGCCCCACGATAAGCCGCCGTATGCGTCACGCCACCAACGCCGGTGAAACCGGAGAGCCCTTCCACCGGGGGCGTGCGCGCGGTCCGGTGCCGTCCCGTCGCCACCACCACACGGGAAAACCATTCCTCACGCACGGTCCCGTTGGCATGGCGTGATCGCACGGTATACCCGTGGCCATCGGGCGCGCGCTCCACCAGCTCGACGGTGGTCTGAAAGCGCGCGTCACGTCGGAGCGCGAACCGGTCGGCATACTGCTCGAGATAGTCGCCGATCGCCTCGGCGCACGGGTAAGCGGGCGTGCCCGGGGGGTGCGGCATATCGCTGAACGCGGTCGTGATGCACGTGGTATTGGTGTGCATGCCCGACCACATGCTGCTGTATCCCCCGCTCACACGCCACTGGCCACCAACGCCGTCACTCTGGTCGAAGAGCACCGGCGCGAAACCGGCGGCGTGCAGATAGCGCGCACTGGCGAGCCCCGCCGGGCCGGCACCAATGATCGCCACGATGGTCCGGGCGGCGGCGACGGCGGCATTGTCACTCATGCGAACTCCTCTGTCCATGTCTTGTGATGTCAGCAAGCCCCCGTGCGACGCGCGGGAGTGCATCGCGCCAACTTCGCTGGCGCTTGATGTTTTCGCCACTCGCGTACGAACGGGCTCGCGCTCCCGCGATGTCACGCCAGTCCGGGAGGCCCCCGTGGAGTCCCCGTCAGGTCCATACCACGGCCGATGGTCATCACCCGACTACGCGACAGTGGATTGCCGGTGCCGCCACTGGCGGCTAGCATCCGAAACGAACAGGCGCGTTCGAGTGGCTTTGGGAAACGGCGCTCACGTCGCTACGCGCATTCACCCTGATCGACCGAACATGCATCCCCTGTTTTCCCACGAGTGGGCAGTGGCGCTGGGCGCCGCGCTGGAATCCAGTGTCATGTACCGGGACGCCGCGCGCCGGTGGGACGGGGCGGTATGCCTCCAACGCACCGCCGACACCAGCACCGCGTTTCCGTCGGCTGCAGTGTTTCTGGACCTCAAGCACGGGCGCTGTCACGCCGCACGCCTCGCCACCGAGGCCGACCTCAAACAGGCGAAGTTTGTCATCAGCGGACCACTCAGCGCGTGGCTGTCGGTGTTGCGTGGGCACGAAGCACCCACCGTCGCGCTCATGCGCGGGCATCTCACGCTGGCGAAAGGGATGTTGCCCATGCTGCTGCCGCATGTGGGCGCCGCCAATGCGCTCGTGGACGTAGCGCGTACGGTAAGTCCGCTGGCTGATGACGGCGCGCCCTCCGCGGGCAACGCGCCAGACCATGCCACGCCGGACCACACCGCGGTCCCAACCAACGTGTCGGCGCCGCGACCGGGGTTCCGGAGTCTCGAGCGGGGCGCACTCACCGACGACTCCGTGCCCTGGCGCCTCTGGGAGAAAGCGAAGCGGCATGGCATCTGGAATCCGGCCGACATCGACTTCACCGTTGATGCGCAGCAGTGGCGCACGCTCGCGCCCGACGAGCAGGACCTGCTGCTCCGTCTCGCCACGCTGTTTCAGGGCGGCGAAGAGGCCGTGGTGATCGATATCCTGCCGCTGTTGGATGTGGTGTCGCAGGAGCGGCGGCTCGACGAACAGTTGTATCTCACGTCATTCGTATGGGAAGAGGCGAAGCACGTGGAAGGCATGCATCGGTTTCTGCACGCCGTGGGCGCACTCGATACCGATTTGACCCGATTCCACACGCCCGCGTATCACACGATCTTCACCGAGGCACTCCCGCAGGCGATGCAACGGCTCCGCCACGACACGTCGCCGGTCGCGCAGGCCCGCGCGTCGACCACGTACAACATGATCGTGGAAGGCGTGCTGGCGGAAACGGGATATCACATGTTCCACGAAATTCTCGTGTCGCGCGGTATCCTGCCGGGGATGCAGCAGATGACGGCGCTGCTCAAGCTCGATGAGTCGCGCCACATCGCGTACGGACTGTATCTGCTGTCGCGGTTAGGTGTCGAGCACGGTGCGCCCGTGTGGGACGCCATTGCCGACACCATGAACGTGTTGATGGACCCCACCATCGCCGTGATCACAGAAGCGTTTGCGGCGTATCCCACCGACGCTGTGCCGTTCGCGCTGTCTGCGGCGCCGTTCGTGGAGCACGCCATGTCGCAGGGCGCGAAGCGCATGGATCGGCTGGAGCGGGCCCGCGCCCAGGGCGTGCCGGTGGGCACGAAGGAATAGCGGCGTGCGCCGCGCATACATTACCGCCATGCACGCCCTGACCATCACCCGCACCTCACCGCGCTCCGCCGCCGCGCTCTATCGCGCGTGGACCACTGGATGGGGCTCGTGGTTTGCCGAATCCGACACCGCGCGCCTGCGGGCCGAGGTCGGCGAGCCGTTCTTCTTTGACGTCGTGCAACGGTTCACCGATGCACGTGAGCCCGTGCGTCATCCGCACTACGGTCGTTTTCTGCGGCTCGTGCCTGATGCGCTGGTGTCACTCAGCTGGGTCACCGGCACTGGCGGCACCGCCGGTGCCGAGACCACACTCACCGTGCATCTCGACGCGGTTGCCGGTGACTTCACGCAGGTCACACTTACGCACGAAGGGTTCGCCACCGCCGATGCGCGCGATGCCCACGAGGCCGCATGGCCGATGATTCTCGCGCATCAGGACACGGTCATCGCTGATGGCGTCATCGCGAATGCCGTGATGGACGAGCGTGTGTCGGCGCCACTCCGTAATCGCTCCATTCCGGACGCCGCGTTCATCCCCATGCGCAGCTACCCCGATATCGAAGCGGCCGTGGCGTGGTTGCGCGACGTGCTCGGCGCCCGCGAGCATCTACGCATCCCGCGAGGGCGCGGACAACAGCGCGTGCAACTCACCATCGGCACGGGCGCCATGGTGGTGGTGGCGTGGGATGCGGTCGCGGCGCCCGCCACCGGTGGACGTCCGCCGGCCGTACTGATGGTGCGTGTCCCCGACGTGCACACCGCCTACGCCCGCGCGATCGCCCTGGGCGCCACCGGCCTCACCCCGCCCGCCGATCACCCCGATGGCGAGCGGCAGGCCTCGGTGCGCGACCCGGCCGGGCACGCCTGGACGCTCACACAAACGATCGCCGACGTGGATCCTGCCAGCTGGGGCGGCGAACTCGTAGAGTGACGCGTGATCGCGTAGACTTCTCGGGATGAGGACGTCATGAACGATCGCGCACGCATTCTGGTGGTCGCAGCCACGGCACGCGAACTCGCGACGCCCGACGGATGGCTGGTGCTGCAGTGCGGCGTGGGGCCCGTGGAGGCCGCAGCGCGCACGGCGGCCGCAATTGCCGCATGGCAGCCGGCCGCCATTCTGCATGTCGGCATCGCCGGTGCCCGTCGCGCGCGCGCGTTCGCGCCGGCGTCGCTCGTGATCGGCTCCGAGGCGCGGTACTGCGACTCGAACGTGCCGGCTGAGTGGGCGCCGAGTATGGTGAGCGCATCTCCGATGCTGCTGCATGTGGTACAGCACGCGCTGCCACACGCGATCACGCTGTCCATCGGCACCAGTGCCCGCGTGGGTGGCACGTCGCACTGCGACGTGGAAGCCATGGAAGGGTTCGGCGTGCTCCGCGCCGCCCAACTCGCCGGCGTGCCGGCCATTGAAGTGCGCGCGATTTCGAACGACATCGAAGAAGCGGATCGCGCACGCTGGCATTTCGATGCGGCCTTTGCCGCCATCACCGCCGTCACACCGCAACTGGTGCACGCGGTGCGCGAGGCGCTGACCGATGCATCCGCCCATGCGTGAACTGACCTTCGGCTATTCCCCCTGCCCCAACGACACGTTTGCGTTTCACGCACTCACGTTCGGCCTCGTCGATACGCCCGTGCGCATTACGCCGGTGCTGCTCGACATCGAGGAACTGAACCGTCGCGCGCACCACGGCGCGTTCGATCTCACCAAACTCAGTGTCGGGGCTTTCGCCGCCGTGGGCAGCGGCTATCGACTACTCCGCAGCGGCGCGGCCCTCGGACACGGCGTGGGTCCTCTCGTGGTCACGCGCACGCCGATGTCACTGGCTCAGGCGGTGAGCGGTCGTGTGGCGATCCCCGGCCGGGAAACTACGGCGTATCGCCTGCTGCGTCTCGCTGCGCCCGATCTCGAGGATGTGGTCGAGATGCGCTACGACCGCATCCTACAGGCCGTGAGCGATGGTGACGTGCACGCGGGGCTCGTCATTCACGAGAGCCGGTTCACCTACGCCGATCACGGGCTGCACAAGGCGATCGATCTGGGCGACTGGTGGGAGCGCGAGACCAACCTACCGGTGCCACTGGCCGGTATCTGTGCGCGCGCCGACCTCAGCGCCGACGTCGCGGCCGAAGTGGAACGCGCCATTCGCGCGTCGGTGCAATACGCGTTCGACAATCCCGAGGCGAGTCGCGACTACGTGCGCGCCCACGCCCAGGAAATGTCCGAGGCCGTGTGCGCGCAGCACATCGCGCTGTATGTAAACGCACACAGCCTCGACATCGGCGACGACGGCATGCGGGCGATTGCGCGGCTGACCGGCAGCCGCGAACCGTAGCGCATGACGTCGTCGTCGAACGTCGACGCCGACGTCAGAAGCCGCTAGCGGCCATTACCGAGAGCCGGGGCGCTCGCGCCGGCTTTCGACTCCTCTTGTCGACGAGCGCATCTGACGTACGCGCCGCTCGTCCGTCGTCGTGCAGCACGAAGGCTTGCACCAGGTCCTTCATCATCGCGGCCTGCGCGATGAGCTCCTCGGACGCGCTGGCGCTCTCTTCCGCGTTGGCGGCCGATTCCTGAGTGTGCCGACCGACTTGCTCCAACGTGTTGCGAATGTCGGCCGTTTGGTCGCGCTGCATCACGCAGTCAGACGCGATTTCCTCCACCACGGTCGCGACACGGTTGATTTCGGTCTGGACGCTGCTGAGGTGGTCACCGACCCGTCGGCTGATGACGGTGCTCTCGCTCGTGGACACCACGGTCTGCTCGATCAGACTTGACGTCTCCTTAGCCGCCTCCGCCGCGCGGATGGCGAGCTGTCGTACTTCGTCAGCGACCACCGCAAAGCCTCGGCCCGCATCGCCGGCACGTGCGGCCTCGACCGCCGCGTTGAGCGCCAGCAAGTTGGTCTGGAAGGCGATCTCGTCGATGCGCTTCACGATCTGCGCGGTCTTCTTCGCGGAATCCGTCATCCGCGTCATGGCACCGTCCAGCTCGTGCATCGACTCAGCCCCGGAGCGGACGCGATCGCGCACGTGGCCCGTGAGCTCGCTGGCTTCCTTGGCGAGACCGGCCGTCCGCGTGGTCACCGTGGACTGCTCTTGAACGGCAGCAGAAATCTCCTCCATCGACGCGGCTTGTGCAGAGGCCACGTCGGCCAGTGACTGGCTGCCAGCCGCCACCTGCGCTGAGGCGTGGGCAATCTGCTCGGTGGCCACCTCGACCTCGTGGAGCGCCGTGGCGAGGTTGCCGAGGGCAAGATTGGCCGCGTCGGCGAGGCGCGCGTGATCGCCCGAGAACGTGCCGCGCACGCGGTTGGAGAGGTCACGCGCCGCCGCATGCTCCAGCACCGTCAGCGCCTCGTTGATCGGATCGACCACGGCATCGAGCGTTTCATTGATCCCCAACACGAGGTCATGATACGCGCCCGAAAAGGCCGCGGCGTTACCGCGCGTGGAGAGATCGCCGGCTTTGGCAGCGGCGACCAATCCCGAGGTTTCCTGCACCAAGCCATCCAGCGTCGAACGCAGGGCCACAAAGGCATGCCCCAGCACGTCCTTCTCACTGCGTGGCTGAATGGCCACCGACACATCGCCCGCCGCGATGGCGGCAGCACTCTTCGTGATCTCCTGCTGTGCCGTCACCATCTCCCGGAACGAACGCGAGAGATCACCGACTTCATCACCCGATTCGGTAGGAAGCGTGACGTCGAGCTCACCGCGGGCGAGCGCTTGGGCAGCCACTGCCAGCGTGTTGACGGGACGTCCGATCACGGCCGCGATCACCTGCGCGATGATCAGACCGAGCACGACCAGTGCCACCGTGCCACCAACGATCACTACCAGCAGCTGACGGGAGGCGCGTGCGCTTTCGGCGTTTCGCGACGTCATCAGCGTACGCTCTGCACCGATCGCCTCGGCGAACACGCCGCGCATGCCATCGAAGTGCTGTTTTCCCTTGCCACTGGTCTCGAACGCCACGATATCCTGCTGGGTCGCGGCACCGCTGGCCACGCGACGACGCAGCGCGATGCCCGGCGTGGTGATCTCGTCCTGCCACGCCTTCGCGCGCGCCGTGAGGTCAGTCCAACGCGCGACCTGCGCCGGATTGTCAGCGGTCAGCTTCATGAGTTGCGCCAGCGCGGCCGGTGCACGCTCCAGGCCAATCGTATACGGCTCGAGAAACACGTCACGCCCCGTCACAAGGAAGCCACGGTAGCCGGTTTCCATGTTCACCAACGCGGCCAGCGCATCGCTGGCCACGGCGATGACCTCATGGGTGTGATCGGTCCACTTCACCGCGTCCCTGCTCGCGACGGTGGAGCGGAAAGAGATCACGGACTGCACGGCAAAGAGCGAGAGCACGACGCCGAAGGCCGTGAGGAGCTTGGTGCGGAGCTTTCAATTCTGTATGCGTTGCATGAGAGGCGTTCGAG
>CAITQY010000430.1 GCA_903894655.1 uncultured Gemmatimonadota bacterium | reverse complement strand
TCGACGCGCTCACCCGCGAACGCATCGGCCGCATCAACGACCTGCTCAAGGGGTCGCCGCATATCATCACGCCCGTGGCGGGACGCATCGTCCCGTAGCGTAGTGAAGTGCCCCGCACGCGCCCTCCGGCCCACACATGTGGACGCCGGAGGGATGTCGGCCCGGTGGGCCACGGACGGGGATTACCGCTTCAGTTCGATGAGAAAGCCGTGCACGGACGTGGCGCCGATGTTCTCGGTGGTGTGGCGATCGGCCGGTTGGTAACTCACGGTCCCGCTCGGAATCTCGAGATCAGCGGGAGTGGTCGACGAGTGCGGCCCACCGAAGCGGAACATCCCCCCCTCGATCATCACCACCACCATATCGGGATGTCCGTGGGGGGCGGTCTTCTCACCCGGTGCCATCCGCAGTTCGAGGATACGCACCTGCTCATTCTCGAGCACGACCGTGTACGCGTGCGGGGCGACGATCGCAGCATCATCACTCATTGTTGCTCCTGTGGGAACGGTACCCGATATCAGGTGAGAGCGCCCTCGGCATAAGGGATCGCATAGCGCGAAGTTCGCCCGCGCCGCACATTCCCGCCATTGGCGCGGTTGACCGCGCGCAGGCGCTCCGTCCCACCCGCCCCGCGTGGATGTCGGCAATGAAGGCCGCCGCGGGAGGCATGTAGCGGTACTCCATTGCCGTCCAGAACACGCCGCGCGCGGCCGCCGCACGCGCCACGATCCAGCGTGCGTCGTCGATGGTGGTGGCCACCGGCTTCTCGCAGAGAATGTGCAGCCCCGCGTCGAATAGCGGTGGCAGCACGTCACGATGCGTGTGGTTGGGACTCGCCACCACGACCGCATCCACCAGCCCCGACGCGGCCAGCGCGGCCGCCGTGTCGAAGGCCGCCACGTCGTGGGCACGATCGCCCAACGCACCGCGCGCCCTCGCGAGCGACTCGGGCACCGGATCGGCAATGGCCGTGACCACCGCTCCCGGTGTGATCGCGAGGTTGTGGAGATGCTCCACCCCCATCATCCCCGTGCCGACCAGACCGTATCGGATCGTCTGCATTACGTCGTGCCTCGGTGGTAGTTGCATCGGCGCCTGCCCGTGTCGTCGCCCGCGCACCAAATTAGTGCCTCGCTGTCCGTTTTCTCTCGACCCCCCGCGCGGTGCCCGACACTCCCGCCGTGCCCGCCCCCTCTGAGGTCAGCTGGTTCGCCGCTCTCTGCGACGATGACTACGAGTTCCTAGGGGGTCCCCGATCCGCGCCTCGCGTCAAGTTGGGCGCACTGCCGCGGGATCGTCGAACGGGCGGAGGTGGGCGGCTTCGACAACATTCTTCTCCCGTCGGGCTACTCCCTCGGTATCGACACCACGGCCTTCGCCACGGCCTTCGCCGCGGCCATGGCGGCCGTGACCCGGCGCATCCGCCTTCATTCTCTCCGGTTATCCGCACGGCGACGAATGCGACCGCTTCGCGCGCGACGTGCTGCCGCGACTCACGCACGCCCCCTGTGACGTGATACCCCGGACGACGCCGCACCGTGTAGGTTGGTCCACATGAAAGTCCTGATCTTCATTCAGTGGCCGGTGCAGGCGTGGTCCATTCCCGACGACCAGGCTGACGCCCTCGCCGTGGCCTTCCCCGAGGTGGAGTTCGTGCGCGCCCGCACCCTCGAGGAGGCCGGCCGCGCGATCGTCGATGTGGACGTCTGCTTCGCCGCCACGCTCGCCCCGGCGATGATCGCCACCGCGCCACGGCTGCGCTGGGTGCATTCGTCGGCGTCGGCAGTAGGGGGACTGCTCCCGCTCGCCGAGCTGGCCGAGGCGGGGGTGCAGCTCACGAACTCGCGCGGGGTGCAGGCCATCCCGATTGCCGAGCATGTGATGGGTGGCGTGCTTCAGCTGTCGCGGCGCTTCGACCGCACGCTGCGGGCGCAACACGAGCAGCAGTGGATTCAGCACGAACTGTCGATACACTGGCCGTGGATGCTCCACGGCCAGCGCATGACCATTGTGGGGCTGGGTACGATCGGGCTCGAGGTCGCCAAGCGAGCACACGCCTTCGGCATGCACGTCACCGGCGTGCGTCGCCATCCCGACCGCGAGCGTCCCCCATACGTGGATGCCGTGGTCGGCGCCGACCATCTCGATGAGGCGCTCACCAACTGCGATGTAGTGGTGCTGTCGGCACCGGGCACGGCGCACACACAGCATCTGATCGGTGCGCCGCAACTGGCGCGGCTCAACCGCGGCGCGGTGCTGGTCAATGTGGCGCGCGCCGGCATCGTGGACGGCCACGCCATGCAGGCGGCGCTGCACAGCGGGCACTTAGGCGGCGCCGTACTCGACGTGTTCGATCACGAGCCGCTCGCCGCGGATCATCCGCTGTGGACCACGCCCAACGTCGTACTCACCCCCCACAGCGCCGGCTTTCGCGCCTCGCACTGGGATGAGGTCGCGGCGCTCTTCCGCGACAACCTCGTCCGGTTTCAGCGTGGCGATCCACTGCGGAATCCGGTGGACCTTGCCGCCGGCTACTGAGCACCCGGCGCCGCCGATGTCACCGTCGCCGTTCCCACCACCGTCACCAGACCTTCTCATGCCGCGTCCTGCCGCCCACGTCCTGTCGCGCATGCGCTTGCGGTTGCCGATGCCGATACACGCGCGCTGGCTCGCCGCCGCATGGCTGCTCGCGTCGGCGTGGCCCGTACAGGCGCAACGCGTCAGCGCGCAACGCGTCAGCGCGCAACCCGTCAGCGCGCAACGCGTCATCGACCTCGACGCCGCCACGATCCCGGAGATCAATGCGGCCTTCGATGCCGGCACGCTGACCTCGGTGCAACTGGTGAGCCGGTATCTCGCCCGCATCGCCGCCTACGACCGGCAGGGGCCAGCCATCCGGGCCGTACTCGCGCTCAACCCCAACGCCCTTGAGACCGCGCGACTGCTCGACGCCGAGCGCAAAACCAAGGGCCGGCGTTCGCCGCTGCACGGCATTCCCGTGGTGCTCAAGGACAACTACGACACCCACGACCTCCCCACCACCGGCGGCTCGGTGCTGCTCAAGGGCTACATCCCCGCGCGCGACGCCGTGCTCGTGCAGCAGCTGCGCGACGCCGGTGCGATCGTGCTGGCTAAGGTGAACATGTCCGAGTTCGCGTCAGCCGGCATGTACAGCTCTTTGGGCGGACAGACGCGCAATCCCCACGATCCGGCCTACGCCCCTGGCGGCTCGTCGGGAGGCACCGGCGCGTCCATCGCGGCCGCCTTCGCGCAATTCGGACTCGGCACCGACACGGGGGGGAGCATCCGCGGCCCGGCGTCCATTAACGGCATCGTCTCGCTCAAACCCACACTCGGCCTGCTCAGTCGCACCGGGATCATCCCGCTGGCGCTGTCGTTCGATACCGGCGGCCCGATGGCGCGCTCGGTCACCGACATCGCCATCGCCCTTGGCGTTCTCACCGGCGTGGACACCACCGACATCGCCACCCGCGCCAGCATCACGCACGCCGCACGCGATTACACGCCGTACCTCCGGGCCGATGCCCTCAAGGGCGCGCGGATCGGGATCGCGCGGGACTTCACCGGCGCCGACGCCGAGGTGGACTGGGTGGTGGAGGCCGCGCTCGAGGCGATGCGACAGGCCGGGGCCACCATCGTGGACGTGCGCTTTCCACCGTGGATGCTGAACGCGCGCGATGCGTGGTACAACGCCGTCCGCTTTCCCGAATTTCCGGTGCAGATCGCGGCGTATCTCAAGGACACACCGGCGGCCTATCCGAAAACGCTCGCGCAGATGCTGCAGCGCGCCCGCGCCATCCCGTCGCTGGGCGACGACGACACCGGGCCGAACGCCTCCCGCTGGTCACGCTTTGTCGCGGAAGCCTCCAGCGGTAGCATGGACAGCTACCGCTACCGGTCGGTGCACGACCATGCGCTGCCGATGATGCGCGAGGTGGTGCAAGGCATGCTGGATGCCGATCGGCTCGATGCGATTGTGTATCCGCCCAAGTCCGACCGGTCGGACCCCATCGGCGTGTCGCACAGCGGGCCATCCGCGCCCGATGCCAACAACATCGCCAACCTCACCGGCTTTCCTGATCTCACCGTGCCGGCAGGGTTCAGCGATAACCGCCTGCCCATCGGCCTCTCGTTTCTCGGGGCCGCGTGGAGCGAACCGAAGCTCATTGCACTGGCCTACAGCTTCGAGCAGGCCACGGCGGCCCGCCGCCGGCCGCGCTTCACACCGGCCTTGGCCGGCGATGCCATCCGTCTGCCGCGCTAAGCGCCGACGGATGGCCCAACGGTGGTGCCGGTGTGTTACCGCATGCGGTCGCGGCGCACCAACACCTTCTTGCCCTTGATCGTCGTGTTCCGCAGCGCCGTGATGATATCCTCGGCGATCTCCTCCGGCACCTCGACCGTACTGTAGCCATCAGCGATCTGGATGGCGCCGATCACGCTGGCGTCTATCCCGACCTCGTTGGCAATCGCGCCCACGAGATCGCCCGGACGCATCTTGAGCTTGCGACCGGCACCGACCCACAACCGCGCCACGCTCCACTCGGGCTTCGACCGCTTGGCGGCCTTGGCTCCACGCGGCGCTTCGTCTTCGCCACCGCGACTCGGACGGCCACCTTCACGGGCACCGGCACCGTCACGACCGCGGCTGTTGTCGCGCGACGCCCGATCGTCCGTGCGCGGCTGCACCGCCGGAATATCCGGCTCGTCGGTCGCGTCGTTCGCATCGAACAGTTTCACGGCGGCCGCGGCGATGTCCATCACGTCGAACTCACCAGCCAGTGATTCCACGATGCTGCGGAACTTGTCGAGCCCACCTTCCATGATGGTCTCGCGCAACGTGGTGCGCACCAACTCCAACCGATGCGCGCGCAGATCGTCGACCGTCGGCACCTGCGCGATCTCGATGCGCTGACTCGTCATGCGTTCGATGTTACGCAGCAGACGATGCTCACGCGGCTCGGCCAGCGTGATCGCCACACCCTCACGACCAGCACGACCTGTGCGGCCGATGCGGTGCACGTACGACTCGGCGTCGGCCGGCACATCGAAGTTCACCACATGTGACACGTGCTTCACGTCGAGTCCGCGCGCGGCGACGTCGGTCGCGATCAGCAGATCGGTCTTCTTGGTGCGGAACTTCGTCATCACACGATCGCGCTGATCCTGGCTCAAGCCACCATGCAACGCGTCGGCGCGCAGACCGCGCGCCATGAGCGTTTCACTGAGCTCGTCCACCTCGGTGCGCGTGCGGCAGAACACGATCGCACTCGTGGGCTGCTCGATGTCGAGCACGCGCGCGAGGGCCGTCATTTTATGCGCGCGCGGGACGATGTACGCCACCTGCCGCACGCGGGCCGCTTCGCCATCGGGTACGACTTCGCGATCGATCGTGACGAGCACGGGATCACGCAGCTGTCGCTTCGCGATGCTGGCGATGCGCGGCGGCAGCGTGGCCGAGAAGAGCGCCGTCTGACGCGACTTCGGCGTCGCCTCGAGAATCGCCTCGAGATCTTCCGCGAAGCCCATGTCGAGCATCTCGTCGGCCTCGTCCAGCACGACCGTCTTGAGCGACGTCATCTGGAGCGTGTGGCGACGGATGTGATCGAGCGCGCGTCCCGGCGTCGCGATCACCACGTCGACCCCGCGCTTGAGGGCGCGCACCTGCATCTCCATGGAGGAGCCGCCGTACACGGCCAAGGCGCTGACGCCCATCGGCTTACCGTACCGATGGACCGCTTCCGCCACCTGCATCGCGAGTTCGCGCGTCGGCACGAGGATCAGCGCCGACGTGCGCTCCGCGCCCTTGGCACTCGTATTCACGCGGCTCAGCAGCGGCAGCGCAAACGCCGCGGTTTTGCCGGTACCGGTGGCCGCTTGGGCCAACACATCGCGTCCTTCCAGCAGTGGCGGAATCGCGGCACGCTGAACAGGCGTCGGTTCTTCGTAGCCCAGCGCAGCTAGCGCCGAGGCAATGCGGGGGTCGAGTCCGAGAGCCGCGAATCCGGTTTCGCTGACGTCGCGCTCGCTGTTCCGTGCGGCGACATCGCGCTCGTCCGGCTGTTTCATATGTCAAGTCTCCTTTGAGATCCGAAATCTATCCTATTCCGCTACCGAGATGTGGATTCGGTGGGTGAAAGAGGTGAGATTGTCAGTCATCATGACCGATACATCACTTCCATTTGAGGTCCGGCACTCCCCGATTCAGGGTTTCGGGGGCTACGCGACCCGCCCAATCGCCGCCGGCACCCGCATTATCGAGTACGCCGGCGAGCGGCTCACACCGGAAGCGGCCGAAGCACGCTACCCCGACGTGATCGGGGAGCGTCACCATACCTATTTGTTCGCGATCGACGACGAGGTGGTGGTCGACGCCGCAGTCGATGGCAACGAGGCGCGGTTTCTCAATCATTCCTGCGCCCCGAACTGCGATGCGGTGATCGACGATGGCCGCATTTGGATCGACGCGATCCACGAGATCGAGGTGGGCGAGGAGCTGGTGTACGACTACGCCTACATCCTGCCGGAGCGCCACACACCAGCCGCCAAGAAGCGGTTCCCCTGCGGCTGCGGCGCGATCACCTGCCGCGGCACGATCCTCGCCAAGAAGCGATAGCTCCCCTGAACCGCGAGCGGCTCGGCTCACGACTACGTATATTTACGGTGCTCAGTGGTGTGAACTTCGCGTGGAGCCTTGGAGGCCGTATGCGTTCGTGGGTCGTGATGTCGGTGATACTGGTGGGATCGGCCGTTGCCTGTGCCCGCGGCGCCCGGGAAGGCGCTGTTCAGGAAGCACGTCCCATCGCCTCGGCGGACGGTGCGGCCCCGCGTCCGCAGGGCCCGCGTCGAGTCCCCCCCACGCCCATGAAGCTCGATACGCTGCGCCGTGAAGCCGTGGCCGCACTGATGGCGACGCTCGTGGGCCGCGAGAACGAGCCGGCAGGCACCGTGTTCAAGAATGTGAAGCTGCACAAGACGATGCCGGCAAAGGAGTTCGTCACCATGATGGACGAACAGTTCGGTCGCGGCCTGGGCATCAATTGCACCGGCTGTCACATGGACAACCAGGATTACGCCAGCGACGCGCGCAAGGACAAGATCATCGCCATGCAGATGATCAAGATGCAGCGCGACATCGACGCGAAGTACATCGCCAAGGTGAAGGAGCTCGACGATCCGCGTCCGAAGACGACGTGTGTGATGTGCCACCGCGGTGCGGGCCACCTGACGACCGAGATGGACGTGCCGACCGCCCCGGTCCCCCAGCGCAAGCGCGGTTAAGCGGTCGCGGCGTCAGTTTCACGGACCGACCGCGACATGACGCGGTCGGTCTGCAGGTCAGTGCCGAGCCGGAACTCCTTCGAGCCAATATCGACGAATCCGTGCTTCTGGTAAAAGCGGATGGCCCGCGCATTGCGCTCCCACACGCCGAGCCACATGGTCGCACCAGCGCGCGCGCGCGCGGTGTCGATGCACGCCGTCATTAACGCCGGCGCTACGCCCCGCCCGTGCCAGGCGTGGTCCACGTAGAAGCGCTGCAGCTCCACCGACCGCGCCACCGACGGGTCGCCCTGGTCGGGCGCCTCAATGCGCAGGAGCGCATATCCCGCCAGTGTCTCGCCGACCTCAGCGATCAGACAGACGCATGACCCATCGGCGATCTCCTCCGCCTGCTTCTCCGGCGTGAAGGCGTCGCTCAGATACGCATCCATGTCCATCGGGTCGTTGTCGGGCGCAAACGTATCACGGAATACCTTCGCCGCAAACGCCGACAACGCCTCGGCGTCGGCCGCAGTGGCGTTCCGGATCGAGGGCGCACCCTCAGGGCCGTCGTCAATGGCGGTGTTCGTCATGATCTAGGAGAATCCCCACCGTGTATACATCGCGCCCTTTACTGTCAGCGCCCTTTACTGTCAGCGCCCTTTACTGTCAGCGCCGTCAACTGTTAGCGCCGTCAACTGTTAGCGC
>CAITQY010000429.1 GCA_903894655.1 uncultured Gemmatimonadota bacterium | reverse complement strand
GGTAACGACGACGACGACCACGACCACGACGACGACGACGACCGCGACCCCGCGTGTGGTCTCGGTTGACATTAGTGCGCCGTCAGCATCGATGGCGGTGGGCAGTTCCATGACCCTATACGCGACACCGCGTGACAGCGCGGGAAACTGGATCCCCGGACGTACGGCAACCTGGTCCATATCCGCCTCTGCAGGCTCAGCAATTACCGTCAGCTCCACCGGTGTGGTCACGGCGGTCACGGAAGGTTCTTCGGTGGTAGTCGCAACTATTGACGGCGTCAGCAACGGTCGATACTTGCAGGCCACCGCATCTACGCTAACGCCGACGGTAACGGGACTTGCGATTTCCCCGAAGACTGGGACCACCCTTGCGCCTGGGGCAACCCGGCAGTTCTCTACCTCGGCCACGTGGTCGGATCTGGCGACCCGGGCAGTGAGCGTGACGTACACGGCAACGGGAGGCACCATCTCCAGCAGCGGTTTCTACACAGCGGGCCAGTTGGTCGGCACCTTCATGGTGATCGCGAACTGCGGATGCGGTCGGGCGGACACCGCGGCGGTGTCGATCGCGTCGGTCGTGGCGTCGGCGCAGCTGACGCGTCTCACGATCAGCCCGAAGTCGGCGACCGTGAACGCTGGTGCGACGCAGCAGTTTGCGGCGACGGCGAACTGGAGCACGGGGGCAACCTCGCTCCCGCCGATCGCGTACAGCGCGACGGGTGGTGTGGTGACGTCGGGTGGATTGTGGACGGCGCCGAGCACGAGCGGCACGTACAAGATCATCCTGGCGCACAGCGGCGGAACGCTGCGGGACACGGCGACGGTGACGGTTGCGGGTACAAGCATTGGGAGCACGCCCCCGGTCACGATCGCGGGCGCCGGACCGAACCAGCCGTCGGGTTACTCGTCGATCTACTCGAATCCAATGGGTACCCTGCCGCCGAAGAACCCGAGCATGGACGTTTTTGGATTCCAGAATTACTTCGGAACCTCGGCGCTTTCGATCCAGAATGAGACCTCGGTGCCGGAGTTCCTCCGCGTCACCTTCCCGGCGGGAACGGCCGGTGGCGCCGACTATCCCAACGCGTTCCTGGCGGGCAACGCTTTCTCATCGGGCGGTGACAAGTCTCGCTTGTACATTCGTCTCCGTTTCCGGATCTCCTCGAACTGGACGGACAATGGCAACACGGGTACCAAGTTCTTCTTCTTCAATCAGCAGCAAGGGAACAATCATTACGTCAACCTGACGGAGAACGGGCAGCTCCTTCCGGCCGTCAGCATGCAAAGCGCCTTTGGCTTCGGGACGCCCAGTGGTCCAAACCACTTCGTGGCTCAGCCGCTCACCAAGGGAGTATGGCACGAACTGGAGATTCTCATCGTGGCCAACACCCCGGGAACGTACAACGGTCAGCTGCGGATGTGGGTGGACGGTGCGCTCATGCAGAGCGCGAACGACATGGGGTACTTCGCTTCGGGAACGACGCCGCGCTTTGAGAACATGTACTTCAATCCCACGTACGGCGGCGGAAGGAATCCCGTGCCAGCCGATCAGTATGTGGATATCGATCACTGGTACGTGTCCGGCGCACCCTAATCGTCGGCCCGTTGGCTGAGAGTGGCCCCAATCAAGATGCGCGCAGCGATGGCATGGTGCCGATCGCTGCGCGCATCTTGATTGCCCCCAGCCCGAACGCGTGGCAAAACGCGCCGAGTGATCGAACGATTCAGGATTTCTTCGTCCGTATAGCAGACGCGTGATAGTGTTCGACTGAACCGTTGGTGATGGCCTCCGGATATACAATCACTGCCTTGAGAGTCAAGCTGACTCCTTTCTGGCGGAACTCATGGGCTTCCCCGGGTGGCTGCGAGAGGACGCGGCCAAGCAGGCCGTCCGCGGCGTGCACCACGGGAATAGCCGACTGCAGCAGACGTTTCGCTGTTTCGAGGCTGATCAGATAGGCTGCCGCCGATCCGTGGTACGACGTGTCAGCGTAGACCATGCCGTTGATTCGATTTCGCGGCGGCATCGGTTTCACGAACGCATTCAGGAAAACCATGTCCACGCCGTCCGGAATATCTCGCCACTTCAGTCGGGCGATCCTTCCGCAGCGGAAGAGCACGTCGTCCTCGAGAATCAGCGCCCACGGATCGCCGGCGGACACGATACGCGCATAGGCGGCAGCATGGGACAGACTGCAGGCGATTTCGTTCAGCGTGAGATCGCGGGGATGCGAAGCGAGACATGCGGTCGAATCATAACGGCCATCCCGCTGGACCTCGTCCATTTCCAGTTGACGCGCATCGACAGCGTCGATGAATTCGAAACGGCGTAGTCCCATCTTTTCAACCTGCCGTTGCACAAGTGCTCTGCGCGTCGTGTCCCGTTTCAGGTTGATGCAGTACATCGGAATGTCAGCCATCCAGTGATCCGCCAGGGAGCGCACGGGCCAGTAGCCGAGACGGGCGAATACCACATTGCGCAGACTCGGCAGCCCGCGTCGCAGTATCGCTCGAAGTTTGGTGGAGATCGCTGAAAGAGACGGCATTGACGAGCGGCGAGATTCTGGCGGTTGGTCGCAGGGCACTGGGACGCCTAGGTCGTACAGACATTACCTCTCCACCCCCGTCGGATGCCAGTCGCCGCACATGTTCCTGCGTCACAACCGTCATGACGGCACGCCCAGCGGACCGCCCTACCGTGTTCAGGTCGACGCCACGAGCTCTTAATGGTTCGGTCGGCGAGCTGCCGACCGGGTGCCGCGTGACAGGCGTGTCGCCGAGTCGTCTTCACCCGCGGACCGCATGATCCCTCGATCCGAGGCCACGGTGGTCACGGGGCAGGCGTGCTTCGACTACTTTGTACATGCCGTACGCGATCGTCGCCGCAGCGGCTGCCCGAAGGACCGCCGCGTTGCCTCGAGTACGATCGACCGAGTCAATAGCGTCCCGGAGAACCGACCTTGAAGGAGCATGAACAGAGTGGCGACACGAGCCGTTTCCCGGGATAGTGCCGGGGGCATTCCCGACGGGATGGCCTCGCTCAAGTTCCGCGCGATCTGGAGCGGTTTCTGGGCGGAGCCGTGGTCGTTCAAGTGGACGTGCCTCTACGTCTTCTTCGAATACGTCCGGCCGCAGCAGATCTATGATGTGCTGGAGGGGCCACCGTATGCGCTGTTCTGCATCGGGGCGGCCGCGCTTGCCTTCGTGCTGGAAGGGCTGCGCTTTCGCTCGAAGAGCGTCATGAACTGGCTCATGCTGGCGTTCACCATCGTGGTGCTACTGAGCAGCACATTCGCGTCGTATCCCGAGATTTCGTTCAGTAAGCTCAACAATTATGTGAACTGGATCGTCGCCTTCGTGCTGATTGCCAATTCGGCGAGCAACGAACGCCGATGGTTCCTGTTTATCCTGCTGTTCATGCTCTGGAACACGAAGATGAGTCAGCACGGGTTCCGGTCGTTTCTGGTGGGATCGTGGGGCAACGGCGGGGCCCCTGGTTGGTTTCGGAACTCCGGGGAGTTCGCGCTCGAGATGTGTCTGTTCATCCCGATCACTTTCCACTTCATGCTGGGGCTTGCTCCGCGTCTCACTCGAAAACAGCTCGTCCTCCTCACTTTCCTGCCGGTGAGCGCCGTGCTGTCGGTGGTGGCCACCGGGTCGCGCGGCGGGCAGCTGGCCCTCGCCTGCGTGGGCTTGTGGATGCTGATGCGAAGCCGAAGCAAAGTGCGCGGACTGCTCACGCTGGCGGTGGTGACTCCACTGATCTGGCTGGTCATCCCGCAGTCGCAGAAAGTCCGGTTTCAGGAGGCTGGCACTGACGAGACGTCGCTCGCGCGCATTGCCTATTGGAAGGCGGGCAGGGAGATGGCCAAGGATCACCCGTTTCTCGGGGTCGGCTACGAGAACTGGGTGCCGTACTACGGCGGCAAGTACGCCGCGAAATCTGAGATCGTCGAACGCCTCAATATTCGTGGCGAACGCGTCGTCGAGGTCTCGCACAACAGCTTCATCGAGATCATGTCGCAGCTCGGGTACACCGGCCTCGCGCTGTTCTGCGCGCTGCTGGGAGCGATCTGGTATGTCAATGGCCGCACGCGACGCGTGCTGAGGAAACTCGGAGAGCGCGGCCGATTCATGCAGCATATGTCGCTCGGTCTCGATGCGGGCGTGGTGGGCTTCGCCGTTGCCGGCTTCTTCATGGCGGTGGCGTTCTATCCGTTTCTCTGGTTCCAGCTCGCGATGACTGCGGGCTTGCACGCCGCTGCGCTCGGCCTTGCTCAAGGAACCAGCGCCGGCTTCGATCCCCTGCGCGCAGCGATGCAGGCGCCGAAATCGTGGGCCAGAGTGGCTGGCGCGCCGACGGTCGGCTGGCGTAATCCGCACGCCCGTCCGAGCCGGGCGGTGCATACGAACCGACGCGCCATCGTCGATCCTCGACCCGAAGGCGCCTAGTGCCACACCAGTCGGATGCCCGCACGCGGGACATCGAACGGGTGGCGGTCATGATCGAGTCCGATGGTCCTGGCGGAGCCGAGTCGATGGTGCTCGCGTTGGCCGACGGCCTCGCGGCGCGCGGCATCGACGTACGCGCCGCCGTTTTTGGCGGCGGCGAGGGCTGGCTTACCGAGCGGCTGCAGG
>CAITQY010000428.1 GCA_903894655.1 uncultured Gemmatimonadota bacterium | reverse complement strand
GAACGCAGAGGCGCAGAGAAGATCGATTTTCTCTGCGCCTCTGCGTTCTCTGCACCTCTGCGTTGTCTATTCAACGTGCAGCGCCTACGGACACCCCTTGGCGACGATCGGGGTCGGGCATGCGCTGCCGTCGGCGGCACACAGGGCGGCGCGTATCACGAGGCGATCGGCAAACCGGGTGATCGGGAAGCCGTCGTCGGGGAGCCCGTCGAGCGTCGGCCATGCCGTCACGAGGTTGCTCATGATGCGGGCGTGCTCACGCGGCGAGCGGATTCCCGGGCTCTTGGCGGTGAGTCGCAGCTGGGCGAGGTCGAATACGACCCAGGCATTCTCGTGCGTGATCTCGCCGACGGCATGCGCGCTGCGCTCGTTCACGTCTCCCTCGTGGAGCCGGACCGCGAGGGCGAGGGCGGAGTTGAGCGTGGCCATCGCCGCCGATTCCTGCCCGCCGGCCAGTTCCACAGCGGCCATGCCCTGCAGGAACGCGACGCTCTCGCGGGTGGTGGTGGTGCCCACCGACGGGACGTTGCCATAGGCCTTCACGAGCACCGTGCGTGCCTCGGCGACCGCCTTCCGGGACGCCAGCAGGCGGACCAGCGCGTCCGCGCTGGACCGATCGCCCGGCGGAGCCATGGCGACGGCCTCGCGCAGGATCCGGGCGGCGCTGTCGGCGCAGCCACGCAGCATCCAGAGATCGGCGCGGCCGCGTCGGGTCGCCTGCTCGGTGGCATCGTCACCGGCGGTTCGGGCAGCGGCGCCAGCCTGCTCCAGTACGCGGAGGGCGGAGTCGACCTGTCCGCTGAGGGCGAGGGTGCGGCCGGCTCGCCAGAGCACGACGGCGTCGCCGGACTGCGCGGCGAGGTCGCGGGCGAAGGCGCTCGCGACGAGGACCACGGCGGCGAACAGCGCACGCCGCGGCAGGCGGGTCACCCGATCACCAGCCCGGGCAAGGGGGACGGGGCCGAGAGGGCGTCTTGAGCAGCGATGAGGACAGAGGCGGGCAGGGGAGCACCGCCGGCCCGCTTGGCGGCTTCGACCACCATCGAGAGCGCGCGGGCCTGTGCCGCATACGCCGCGAGCAGGGCACCGCCGGCCCCCGGGATGGCCACAATGTCCTGCGCCAGATCGTCCAAATGGCGCACCAGCGCGCTGCTGCTTGCGCTGTGGGCGGCGCCGCTGCTCAACGGCACTTCCCGCTCCTGGCGCGACTCCTCATGGGACGTATTGCTCCAGAATCCCGGAAACGCCGACGTCGACAAGGCTTCCTGCACTCGTCCATTGCTTGACGCCAGCGCGGCCAAACGGCGGCGCGCCACCTGCGATGACTCAAATCCCACGCGAAATCTCCGGAAATTGCCGTCTGTCAGTGGTTTACGCGGGTTTCGCCCGGGTTTCCTCTTGACAGGAACGGACCTGTTACATAAATGCGACAGTGGTGGCGATGCGGTGAGAGCGGGATAACCGCATGCTATGGCGTTGCTTACTACGGTGGCTTCGTGGTTCGGCGGTTTTTCTGGTGCCGAACGGGCGTCTAGGACAGCGTCGACGCGGAGCTCAACGGTTGCGATCGGTCACCCGGTCGTCGTCGGCGTGTGGTTCGACCAGAGATCTGAGGCCTGTTCCCACACCACGTCGGGTGTCGGTCAGGGTACGGTTCGAGCGCTCCCCTGGAGGAGGCTGGATGCACGTCCTCACTCGCGTAGCTGAACGTGATCTTGCGGCGAGGGATCTGGCGGAGCTCGCCAGAACCACCCTCGACGATCACTGGGCCGTCGCCGCGATTCCAAGCGAGCGGCGGGTCCTGCTGTTGGAGCGGGCTGACGCGGCGGCCCTTCGCCCGGGGGACGGACTTGGCGAACCGATCGCTGACGGACTGGCCCTGCTCGGCACGGCCTACGAGTTGGCCGCACTCGGTCAGCTCGACGCCGCGCTGCAACCGGCGCCCAGTGCCGGCCGAGATCTCGCTCAGACCGTCCTGTCGCTCGGGGCGGCTCGTGCCTTCCGCTGCTCGGCGGCACTCCGGCCGCCCACCGACGACGGGGAATCGGCCGTAAAGTGGGCGCTCAAGCTGGGAGCCCTGGCGCTGGTGTCGCGGCAGACCGACGCCTACCTCCGCTGGTGGGAGGTGCGCAATCACGTCACCGAGACCGTCCATCAGGCGGCCCTGCGTCTCGAGCACGAGCCGTGGGAGTCCTACGCGCGTGGGACGCTCTGGATGGCCTGGCTGGGGCTGCTGGGCGCCCCCGTGGCGTCGCACGCTGATAACGCCGCCGAGGAACTGCCGATGCTGTCCGCCACGCGCAGTCGCTTGGCGGCGTTCCGTGAACGTCGGGCCGACCACGAGGTCCCGGGCGAAGGTCCGGTCCTGAATACGGCCGCCCTGCGCGCCCGGATGACCGAGTTCGCGATTCGGCATCTGGCCGATGCGACCGAGCTGCTGACGGTGGCCGTGCTGCGCCGCACTCTGCCCGATGTGTCGGGCGAGTTCAAGCTGCACGTGAGCGCGGCGCGCTCCGCGATGGCGGGCGATCATGGACAAGACGTCTTGCTGGCGTGGCTACAAGCGGCCGGCGTTACGCTGGCCGGCGGCGTGACCGCCCAGCTAGAACTCCCAGGATTCTAGTCCGTCCGTTCGCCTTGGTCTGAGCATTGGCGCCGCCGCGCGAGGCGCGCCATACGCGATAGACGCGACGTCCGCTGCTACCCACCGGAAAGGCGATCCGCCCTGTCCCGAGGGGGAGGATGTCGGCCATCATGGCACCGATGGCGACGCGCGCGGCCTCATCCGTGGCCGGCAGCGATGCTTCCGCCTCGATGCGATACCACGCCGTCCCCGCTTCGCCTTCAACGCGAACCAGATACTGGTCGTCGTTGCTCCAGAACGCGGTCATCCGGTCACTGTCCAGGCCCATGTGGAAAGGCAGGGATGTGAGCGGGGCCGGGTCGATGGTGCCGATCGGGGCGTTGCAGGGAACAACGTGCATGAGCGTTTTCCAGAGAAGGCAGAAACGTGAGCACCGATATTTCGACGTGCGTCGGATCAGCGGCAGGGGGTGATTTTATGACGATCCGAGTGCCCGCGCAATACGACTGGAATTGGCTAAGTTGTTGATCTGGTTGTGGATATACGTTGAAAGGTATGTGGATAACTCGGTAAGTCCGCATGAGAGGGGAAGATCGCCTTGGCGCTTCTGTGGAAAAGTGGTTCCGTGATCCCCCTCCTTTTTGCGGTGCGACTCGGCATTTTGTCCACATGCCGGCTTCTCACAAATATGCTTTTCGGTTGTTTGCTCACACGTCTCTGCGGCTGGATTTCGTGCGGAATCGGCGGGACGATCGGTGCCGGGGGGCGAAACAGGCGAGGCCATGGCGAAGCGGCTCCGTTTTGCCCATTCTCCGGTCATCACGTGCCACTTATCGAAGGAGAACAGACGTGCCGATGGAACCACGGATCGGATTACTCGTTGGCCGGGAATGGTCGTTTCCGCCCGCCTTTCTCGAAGCGGTGGCGCGCCGGCAGTCCGGCGTCACCGCGGACTACATCTCGCTCGACGCCACGCGCATGGGGCAGGAGGTGCCCTACTCGCTGATCATTGACCGCATTTCGCACGAGGTTGGGTTCTACCGCACTTTCCTCAAGCATGCGACCCGCATGGGGACGACGGTGGTGAACAACCCCTTCATGTGGTCGGCCGACGACAAGTTCTACGACGCCACCGTGGCGATCCAGAACGGCGTGGCGCACCCGAAGACGATGGTCCTGCCCAACAAGGACTACATCCCGGGGATCTCCCACACCGAGTCGCTGCGCAACCTGGCCTACCCGCTCGACTGGAAGGGGGTCGCCGAGTACATCGGCTTCCCCTGCGTCCTCAAGGACGCCCACGGCGGCGGCTGGCGCGATGTGTACATCTGCCAGACCATGGAGGAGCTGATCCACCACTACAACCACAGTGGATTGCTCACGATGGTCGTGCAGGAGTTCATCAAGTGGGACGCCTACGTGCGCTGTATGGCCCTCGGACGCGAAGAAGTCCTGCCGATGCCGTACGACCCTGGTGAGCGCCGGTACATCCCGGATCCGGGCTATCTGGGCAAGGAGCTCGAGGCCCGCTGCGTCCAGGACTCGCTCACGCTCTGCAAGGCCTTGGGCTATGACATGAATACCGTCGAGTTCGCCGTGAAGGATGGCATTCCCTACGCGATCGACTTCATGAACCCGGCCCCCGACATGGACATCTATTCGCTCACCCCGACCTACTTCGAGTGGGTGGTGGAGCACATGGCCGACCTCGCGATCAAGCTGGCCACGGCGCCGCGACAGGCGCCGGGTGGCGTGGTGATCGGGGAGAGGTAGGGGGTAGGGAGTAAGGGGTAGGGAGTAGGCGACCCCATACCCCATACTCCATACCCCTTACTGTTGTTTGTACACGACCGCTCGCCGGCTGCTCACAAACTTTATCGATTTTTT
>CAITQY010000427.1 GCA_903894655.1 uncultured Gemmatimonadota bacterium | reverse complement strand
GTCGTGCGCCTCGATGCCGTCGGCCGGCAAGGCGTTGAATCCGCTGGCGCTGGCCCACGCCCGACTGACTTCGCAGTGCACTTCGAGGGAGTCGAGATGCTGGTCGCGCGACACCACAATGCGGAAGTACGGTGACAGCTCCGGCATTCTGGCGAGCACCTCTTCGATCTGGCTCGGATAGACGTTCACGCCACGAATGATCAGCATGTCGTCGGTGCGTCCGCGAATCATCCGCATCCGCGCGAGCGTGCGTCCGCAGCGGCACGGCTCACGCGTGATCGACGTGATGTCGCCGGTCCAATAGCGCAGCAGTGGCAACGCTTCTTTGGTGAGTGTGGTGAGCACCAACACGCCGTCGGTGCCGTCGGGCAGCGGGGCGCCGGTGTCGGGGTCGAGGATCTCCGGATAGAAGTGATCCTCCATGATGTGGGAGCCGTCGCGTCCCTCCACGCATTCGCACGACACGCCGGGTCCGATAATCTCGGACAGCCCGTAGATGTTCGTGCAGCGCACACCAAGCCCCGCGTCAATGTGCGTGCGCATGGCATCGGTCCACGGTTCGGCGCCGTGCAACGCGAAGCGCAGCGAAATGTCAGCCGGCGTGAGTCCGCGCTCGGCCAGTGCGCCGGCCAGCGTGAGCGCGTAGCTCGGCGTGCAACTCAGCACATCGGGGCGCAGATCTTCGATGAGGGTGACCTGTCGGTCCGTCATGCCGCCGGATACGGGAATGACATTCAGGCCAAGCCGTTCGGCGCCGCCATGGAGACCCAGGCCGCCGGTGAACAGGCCATACCCGTAGGCGTTGTGCAGCATCATCCCGGGCGCGGCGCCGGCCATGGCCAGAGACCGCGCCGTCACGCGCTCGAACAGGTCGAGATCGTTGCGGGTATAGGCCACGATGGTCGGCTTGCCGGTGGTGCCCGAGGAGCCGTGCACGCGGCGCAGCGAGGCGCGCGGCACGGCGAGGAGACCGAACGGATACTGATCGCGCAGATCGGTCTTGCGGGTGATCGGGAGGCGGGTGATGTCGGCCACGCCGCGAATGTCGTGTTCCGTGACGCCGAGCGCAGCGAGCCGGTGGCGATAGAAGGGAACGCGATCGGTCACATAGGACACCATATCGTGGAGCCGGCGATCCTGCAGCGCGCGCAGGGCATCGGTCGCGAGGCACTCGAAGTCAGGTTCAAAGATCATGCGGAAAGATCAGCCCGACCGCCGCTCCGGCGCCAGCGTGCGGGTCGGCGAGCACCACGGTACGTTCACATGCACCACCTTTGCCCGGAGTTTTTGCATGCGATCTCTGTGTTGCCGCTCGGTTCGTGCCGTAACCGCCAGTGCCGCACTTTCCCTGTCCGCGCTGATGAACACGCTGTCAGCGCAGGTCGTGCAATCGGCGGCGGCATCGGATACGGTGCTGTCCATCGCGAAGCCGAAAAATCCGCTGCCGGCCGAAGCGGCGAGTGCGAGCGTCACGCGCTTCTCATTCATTGCGTACGGCGATACGCGCGGTAGGCGTGATGGCGTGAGTGAGCAGTACGAGCATTCGTTGGTGGTCGAGTCGATGCTGCGCACCATCAAAAGTATGGAGAGCGGACCGGAGCCGGTTCGCTTCGTGCTGCAGAGCGGTGACGCGGTCGTGAACGGCCGCGATCCGAAACAGTGGAACGTCAGCTTCATCAGCTTGATCAACCGCCTCACGACGATCGGTGGCGTGCCGTATTATCTCGCGCCCGGCAATCACGACGTGACCTCGGCGGCGGAACTGAACGCGCCCGGCCGTCTGGTGGGATTGCAGAATTATCTGCGCGCCGTTGGCCAGCTGATTCCCGCCGATGGCGCGACCCGCCGCCTCGCCGGGTATCCGACCTATGCCTTCGGCTACGGAAATACGTTCGTGATCGCCTTCGATTCGAATATCGCCGAGGACCCCACGCAGTTGGCGTGGGTGCGCGGGCAGCTGGAAGGCCTCGATCGCACGCGCTTCACGCATGTCGTCGCGTTTTTCCATCACCCCGCGTATTCGTCGGGGCCACACGGCGGATCCATCATCGAGCGTCCCACCGCGGGTGTGCGGGCGAACTACATGCCATTGTTCCGTAAGCACAACGTGCAGATGGTGTTCACCGGGCATGAACACTTGTTCGAGCATTTCGTCGAGCGGTATCGCGATGCGGCGGGACAGCCGCGTCGCATCGACCAAATCGTGAGCGGCGGAGGCGGGGCACCGCTGTACACGTATCAGGGCGAACCGGATCTGCGCGAGTACATGCAGGCGTCCGGTGCCGATTCGGCGCGCGTGACCCACCTCGTACGCCCTAGCAGCAAGGCGGGGGACAACCCCTATCACTACACCGTGGTCCACGTGGATGGCGCACGGGTGTGGCTCGAGGTGATCGGGGTGGACTGGGGCGCCGGCTTTGCGCCGTATCAGGGCAATCGCAGTGTGCTGGGGGATACGGTGGTGAAGCGGGACTGAACGGCCAACAGCTTAGGGGGCAGGAGGGAGGGTGTCAGGAAGGAGGGCGCAGCAACGGCGCGAGTTCAAGGGGTCAGAGTCGTTG
>CAITQY010000426.1 GCA_903894655.1 uncultured Gemmatimonadota bacterium | reverse complement strand
TGTTCCGCCGCCAGCGCACCATCACTCCCAAGAGCGTCGTGTTTATCCGCTTCCTCTGATCAACCCGAACTGGTCTAGCAGTCTGGCTTATAGACCTGCTACATTCGCCGTATGCGCTTCCGCGGTACGGCAAAGGTCAACCGGGCGGCAGTGTCGCCAGCACCTCGCGTCGCTGCCGCCATCGGCTCCAGCCCGACCAGGCAGATGGCAGGACCAAACATGGTCGGCCAGTACTACAGCTATCAGGAAGGCGCAGCCCGCAACGCCGCGATGAGCGTCGCTGCGATCAGCAGAGCCCGCGACCTAATGGCATCCGTCATCGGCTGCATGTCTCTCAGGATGTACCAGGAGATGTGGAACGGCGAGAGGATGGAACGCACGTACGTGCCGCCGCGCTCGTGGCTTCGCCGCCTCGACCCCGTCCTGCCAAACTCGACGCTACTGAGCTGGCTGTTCGATGACATCTTCTTCTACGGCCGCGCGTTCCTGTACATCACTTCGCGAACCGCTGACGGCCTTCCCGCCACGTTCACGCGCCTGCCCGCTGGCACCGTCACTACACAGGATCAGTCCGGGCCCGTGTTCTTCGCACCGTCGAAGGAGGTCTACTTTCAGGGCGGCTACATGAACCCTGACGACCTGGTGCAGTTCATCAGCGGCATTCAGGGCATCGTTTACCAGTCGCCCCTTGTCGTCGACATTGCGCTAAAGCTTGAGGCAGCTCGCGGCCGCAACGCCAGCTCAAGCATTCCGGCCGGCGTCCTGAAGCAGACCGGCGGCGAGCCACTCAGCGGCAGCGAGCTGGCCGACCTGGCCGCCAGCTTCAACGCAGCACGCGCCACCAACCAGACCGCAGCCCTCAACGAGTTTCTGACGTACACCGAAACCTCGGCGCTGCCCGACAAGATGCTGCTCATTGCCGCTTCCGAGTATCAGGCAATGGAATGCGCCAGGTTGACGAACACGCCGCCGTACTTGCTCGGCATCAACACCGGCAGCTACTCCTACCAGTCGAGCACGCAGTCTCGCGCAGACCTCTACATGTTTGGAGTCAAGCCGTACGCGGACTGCATCGCTGAGACGTTGAGCGGCAACAACGTAGTCCCGCGCGGCACGTTCATCGACTTCGACACTGAGGCCTACTTGATGGACAACTACGCGGTAGACACGATGGAAGTCGCCGACCCCGTCACCATCGAAAGAGAGAGCACCGTCGATGCTTAGGTTCGTCACCACAAACGATCTCAGCCTCGACGCCGCCAGCGTTGAGGGAATGCCAAGCCGCAGCATCACCGGCCTCGCAGCACCGTACGGCGTCGAGGCAACCGTCAGCGATGGCACCCGCGTGATCCTCGAGCCCGGCGCGCTGCCCGTCACCGGCCGCCGCCCGAAGCTGTACATGTCGCACGACAGCAGCAAGGCCATCGGCCTTGTCACCGAGCGCGTCGACTCCCCCGAGGGCATGTACTTCACCGCCACGATCAGCGCCACCCGCCTCGGTGACGAAGCCCTGGTGCTTGCCGCCGACGGCGTCCTCGACTCGGTCTCGGTCGGCATCAACCCCACCGCGTTCACGTACGACGACGAGGGCGTCATGCACGTGACGGCAGCGACGTTCGACGAGCTTAGCCTTGTCGCGCAGGGAGCATGGGCCGCAGCACAGATTTCCCAGGTAGCGGCGACACCGCCGACAGCAACGAACAGCGAAAGCGAGGCACCGGCTATGGCCGACCCGATCACCCCCGAGCCGGAGCCGGTCACGACCCCGACCGCGCCGCTCCACCCGACCCCGAAGCGCGAGTTCAAGATGCCGAGTTCCGGCGACTACCTCGC
>CAITQY010000425.1 GCA_903894655.1 uncultured Gemmatimonadota bacterium | reverse complement strand
TCACAACCGTGTCCACCGCGGTGCGCGACCCGAGCGACGCCGCGGGACAGATGCTTGGTGCCGCCGACGATCTCTCCCACATGGCCGATCGCATGCGCAGCGAAGTGGACTCGTTCTTGCACGTGATTCGCAACGGCTGAATCAAGTCGCCTACCGCGCGGCGCGCTCCCGCTTGAGGAATGCACCCGGGAGCGCGCCGGTCATGCGCCCGTTCTCGAACACCACCGTGCCGTTCACCGCCACCAGCTGGATCCCCTCCGGCCACTGATGCGGCGCGGTATACGTGGCGCGATCGGCGATCTGTCCGGCGTTGAACACGGTGATATCAGCCCGCTGGCCAACCGCGAGCGTGCCGCGATCGCGAATGCCGAGCCACTGCGCGGGGAGTGCGGTCATGCGCTGCACCGCCGCTTCGAGCGTGAGCTGTTGCCGCTCGCGCACATGGGTCCCCAGCACGCGGGGAAAGGAGCCGTAACTCCGAGGGTGCGGAAAGCCGCGCCCGAAGGTCACGAGATCCCCATCCGTTTCCACCATGGTGCCGGGATGCGTGAGGAAGCGCGCCACGTCGGCGTCGTCCATGCCATGAAAGATGCCAATGAAACCACCACGCAATTGCAACGCGATCAAGGCCTCGACGGCGGCGTCCAGCGTCACGGGCTGTCCCGTGGCCACGAGATAGTCGGCCAGCGTCTTCCCCGCGAGCGAGGCATCGAACGACACCTCACGAAACTGAATCGACGACGGCTCGGCGCCCGCCTGCTGCGGAAATCGCACGCGCATCTCCTGCACCAGCCGCGCCCGCGTGGCCGGGTCGGCCACGCGTTTGGCGAAGGCCGGCGCACCATCAGCCAGCGCCCACGGCGGAAACATCAGATCGGAATAGGTGCTGTACGCCGTATACGGATACACATCGACGGCTACTTCCATCCCCGCCGCCCGTGCGGAATCGAGCAGCGCGAGCATACGCGCACTCCACCCCCACTGCGCCGCGCCGGTCACCTTGAGATGGTTGACCTGCACCGGGATCTGCGCACGCCGCCCCACCTCGAGCGTTTCGCGCAACGCGTCCATCACCGCCGGTCCTTCGTCCCGCAGATGCGTGACGTAGATCCCGCCGTACTGCGATGCCACCGCAGCGAGCGACGCCACCTCGTCGACGTTCGCGTAATTCGCCGGTACATACTCCAGCCCCGTGGAGAGCCCAAGCGCGCCCTGTATCATGGCGGAGTCCACCAACGCGCGCATCCACGCGAGCTCCGCCGCCGTGGGGGCGCGGTTGGCGAGACCCATCACGCGCTTGCGGATCCAGGTGTGACCGGAAAAGAGCCCCACATTCGGCGCGATCTTCACCTTCTCCCGATACTGATCCATCGGAAACGGTTGATCCTGCGAATGCAGTGGCGCGAGCACAGTGGTAATCCCCTGCCGCACGAAATTTTCGGCCAGCCCATGATCGGCGAGCGTGACGAGATGGGCATGATTGTCCCAGAATCCCGGCGATACGATCTGTCCGCTCGCGTTGACCACGCGCGCGGCGCCACGACGCGGGAGTGATGCGCCGATGGCCACGATGCGATCGCCGCGGATCGCCACATCCGCCACGCGGCGTGGGGCGCCCGTGCCGTCGATCACGGTGCCACCGGTGAGCAGTAGATCGTACGCCGGTGCTTCCGGGCGACAGGCGGCACTCATCGCCATCAGAAACGCGACGAGTGTCCTGCTGCCAACGCGTGCGCGGTTCATGACTGCTCCGGCGTAATGCGTAATGCGGTCAGCTTCCCAAGTGGTCCCAAGGTGACGAGCACGCGGAAGCGTTGTGTGCCGAACCACGCGAAGTACTGTCGCTCGACATCGTCACCGATCTCGCGGCGCGCCAGTAGTTCGAGACGGGTGAGCGGGCCTTTCCCTTGCACGGCCGCGGTGAGCGCCGCACGCATGCGCGGGAAAATCGTTTGCCGCACGACTTCGAAATCGTCGAGTACCAGTGATCCGGCGGCAACGCGCGTGAGGATGGCCTGCACGGTGGACGTGGCCTGCGGTTCACGATCAGGAATGGCAGCACTCGGTGGCGGCGTGACCACCAGCGATGAGTCATAGAGCGCGGCCACCTGCATGGCGAGCGTGGCCGGTGCCATCGCGCGCGCATTCGAGAGCACCATAACGGCCAGCTCCTGATCGGGGAAGCGCGTGTACTGCGACACGAATCCCTGCCACGTGCCCCCATGCTCCTGCATGGGATGTCCGCCAGCCTCGCCCAGGAACCAGCCGAGGGCGTACGGATAGTCGCGGCCGGTGGGCAAACGGCTGGCCGAGAGCATCAGCGTCCAGCTTTCGGGGCGCAGCAGTCGTCGTGTGCTCACCACCTCGTTCCACGCGATGAGGTCGCGAATGGAGACGAGCATCGAACCATCGGCGGTGGTATTCAGCCGTGGCGCGACCCATGCAGCGTGTTCCCACCCCGTGGCGGTGGGCAGGTAGCCGTGGGCGCGATTCGGCACGACATCGGCTTCGGTGATCACGCGAATCGTGGGCATCCCCGCCGGCGTGAAGATCCGCTCGCGCAGGAACTCGTCGTACGGACGTCCCGTGACGCGCGTCACGATGATGCCCAGCAACACATAGCCGGTGTTGGAATAATTCCAGCGCGTCCCCGCGGGAAATTCGAGCGGCAACGCCGACGCCATCGCGATCAACTCGGCGTCGGTGTAATCCTTGCGATAGTCGAACCGATCGCTGGTGTAGTCGGGGACACCGCCGCGATGACTGAGCAGATGACGAATCGTGATGGGCTGCCAGCCGGCCGGCACCTCGGGGAGATAGTGCCGCACCGAGCTGTCGAGCGCGATCTTGCCGTCCTCGACCAGCGACAAAACACCGGCCGCCGTGAACTGTTTGCCCAGCGAACCCGATTGAAACATCGTGGCATCGGTGACGGGCGTACCGTTCTCCAGTTCGGCCGCGCCGAATCCACGCGACACCACCACCTCGCCGCGCCGCACCACGGCGATCGCGAGTCCGGGAATGCGGGCGGTTTCCATCGTGCGTCGCACCAGCGTGTCCACCGCCGCCGCCGACGGCAACGTCTCGCGGCGCAGCGACCATGGGAGCGTGAGTGGTGCCGGGTTGGGCCAGACGCGGGCCAGCGTACTGCTGCGATACAGCGTGCCGCCCTTCATGACATACGCGATGGCGCGGCTGTTGCGAATGGACTGCAGCGGATTCGCGTCGAGCACCACCAGATCGGCGACCTTCCCCGATTCAATCGACCCGAGGTCCGCGTCGAGTCCGATCGCGCGTGCCCCTTCGATGGTGGCCACGCGCAGCACCTCGTGCGGCGTCATGCCGCCATCGGCGAGCAGCCCCATCTCCCAGTGATTGGAGAGCCCCTGCACTTCGCCGTGCCCGCCAAGTCCGATGTGGCCACCGGCGCGCAGGACATCCACCGCGCCGACTCCCGCTTCGCGCTCGTTGTAGTCTTCCGGCGGAAACCAGAGCAAGCGCGTGGAGGTGCGCTGAAACAGCGCGCCATCTGGGAACCAGCGGCTGATGCGCGGATCCTCGTGCGGCCGTTCCTCGGCCAGCAACCGATAAATCGGCAGCGCCCCGCCAAACGCCACCACGAGGGTGGGCGTGTTCGTGATGCCGGTGCGCGACATCAGCTGCACGATGTCATCGTGAATCGGCG
>CAITQY010000424.1 GCA_903894655.1 uncultured Gemmatimonadota bacterium | reverse complement strand
CGCACCGGCCCCGGCTTGGCCAGGTGCCGCAGCCCCTCGGCCGCCCCCGCCGAGCTCCGTTCCAGCAGCTCGTGTACGCCGGTCACCGTGAGGCGAACCATGGTCCCGATGGTCGGCTCGGCCAGCTTGATGCGCAGCAGCCCCCAGAGCACCGCCACGAAGCTCAGGGCGTTGAGGCCGAAGCACCAAGCGATCCCGAAGCGGGCGATCACCAACCCGCCGATGGCCGGGCCGACCACGCGGGCCAGGTTGAATCCGCTGGAATTGAGGGCGATGGCCGGCTGCAGGTCGTCGCGCCCGACCAGCTGGATGATCATGCTCTGGCGGGCGGGGATCTCCACCGCGCTGCACAGCCCCTGCACGAACGCGAGCCCCAGCAGAATCGGGATCGACACATGGCCCGTGATAGTGACCAGCCAGAGCACCGCCGCCTGGATCAACAGAATGCTCTGCGTCACTCGCACGAGGCGCAGTTTGTCGCCATGATCCACAAAGGCGCCGGCGTGCATGGAAAAAAGCACGATCGGGATGGCGCCCACCGACGCCACCAGTCCCACCACGAAGGCGCTGTCGGAGAGCTGCAGTGACAGCCAGCCCACGGCCATCACCTGCATCCACGAGCCGACCTGCGACATCGTCTGTCCCACCCAGAAGATCCGGAAATTCCGGTGACGGGTGAGGACGCGGAAGGGATTTGAGGAACGCGCAGCCGTTGTCATTCGTAGAGGAAGTGTAGCGATTTCCCAAGCTCGGAGAGCGGTCGATGCGGTTCCACACGTACACCAAGTTCAATCCACAGCTCTCTGACGCCGTGGATCTGCAGTCCTTGCTCGACCAGCTGGCCGATTTCCTGCTCCAATCCGGCTTCGCCGGCGGGGACCAAGGCCATTGGGGGGCCGATCAGGGCGAGGGCGACCGCTCGATCGACTCGCTCAAGGACGCCATCCTTCGGGCGCTGATCGAGAGCGGACAGATCACGCCCGAGATGCTCTCAGCGCTCCGTGGCGAGGGAGACGAGGTGTCGGAAGAGAAGCTGGCCGAGCTCTTGGACGGGCTGGTGCAGCGCCTCATTCAGGACGGCTTTCTGACCACCGATCAGGTGGGTGCCGTACCGGCGGGCCACCAGCCGGTCACCGGCAAAGGCTCAATCGCGCAGGCGGCCGCGAAAGACGTGCAGTTCAATCTCACCGACAAAGGCACGGACTTCCTGGGCTTCAAGACGCTGCGGCACTTGATGGGCTCCTTCGGGAAGTCCAGCATCGGCAGCCATGATACGCCGCAACTCTCCACCGGCATCGAGTCGGATTCGTGGAGCAAGCCGTACGAATTCGGCGATGCGCTGAACCTCGATGTGCCGGCCACGCTCGCCAACGCGCTCGCCCGCAACGGCAATCTCGATGTGCCCATCGATCTCGACTACGGCGACCTCATGGTGCGGCAGTCGGAGTACCGCTCCAGCTGTGCCACGGTGCTGATGCTCGACTGTTCCCACTCGATGATCTTGTACGGCGAAGACCGCTTCACGCCGGCCAAGAAGGTGGCGTTGGCGCTCACGCACCTCATCAAGACGCAGTTCCCCGGCGACACGATTCGCGTGATTCTCTTTCACGACTCGGCCGAGGAGATCCCGATCGCCACGCTGGCCAAGTGCCAGGTGGGACCGTACCACACCAACACGGCCGAAGGGCTAAAGCTGGCGCGGCGGATCCTGATGTCGCAAAAGAAAGACATGCGACAGATCATCATGATCACCGACGGCAAGCCGAGCGCGCTCACGATGCCCGATGGTCAGATCTACAAGAACTCGATGGGACTCGACGGCTACGTGATCGCCGAGACGCTGCGAGAAGTGGCCGCCTGCCGGAAGAGCGGCATCATGATCAACACCTTCATGCTGGCCCGCGACCGGGCGCTGGTCGAGTTCGTGAAGCGGATGAGCGAGATCAGCCGCGGGAAAGCGTACTTCACGAACACGATGAGCCTGGGGCAGTTCGTGCTGATGGACTTCTTGCGGAAGAAGACGAAGCGGGTGAGCTAGCGCTCGGGCAGGTACTGCTCCACCCACTCGGCGGTGGCGTTCCACTGACGTGTGGCGTCGAATTTGTGCATCAGCTCGGCGCGAAAGGTCAGCCGGAGCCGCTCAAGATCCCCGGGACCGTTCGCGAGGAGGCGCTCGCAGGCGTGAACCCACGAGTCGACTCCACCGTCAGGCGCGACTTGGTATTCGTGCAGTACGCCGTCCATGACCTCCATCATCCCGCCGCCGTTCGACGCGACCACGAGACACGAGCAGCCGGCGGCTTCGATTAAGGTCAAACCCAGTCCCTCGTCGGTGGAGGGCATCAGGAAGAGATCGATGGTGCTCAGGGCGTTGGGGGCGCTTTCCTGCCAACCGACGAAGCGAACGCGCTCGCCGATGCCCAGACGCTCGGCGAGTCGCGTCAACTCTTCGTGCGCGGGGCCGACACCGGCGATGATGCACCAGAGCGGCATCGCCGAGTGACGCGCGCGAAGCGCGGCGAACGTCTCCAGAACGATCTCGACCCGCTTGTGCGCGACCAGCCGGCCCAGATACCCCACGACGTAGGCATCCCGAGGCACTCCCCATGATTCGCGAAGCGCCCATCGGGCTGCTGCCGAATGCGCGAACGCCGTGAAATCGACACCCGGGTAAATGAGGTCGACCCGAGCGGGAGAAAATGCCTGAAGCGTCAGGAGCGGCTCGCGTACCATGCGACTGACCGCCAATGTCCGTCGGACGGCAAGCCGGTGCAACAGGCGTCGAACTTTCGCCTTGAGCATTCCGAGCACCCCAGCGCGAGCCGTGATCCCGTTGCTCGTAACGGGGTGCTGCTCCCAGCTGAGATACACGGCGCGGTGGCGCAGGGCGACGAAATCGAGCGTACGACTCTGGTTTCCGAACCACCCCTTCGTGCGGACAACGACATCGGGCGCGTACCGTTCGAACTCCCGCTTCCACGCCTCTGCCGTCACATCGCCGAAGGATTCCGCCGGGAGCCATGCGAACGTCGCGCCTGTGTCCTCCCCATGCTCGGCGAGCAAACGTTGACCCACCTCGAGCACGACCACGCGAGTGCCTCGCCGTACCAGCGCGCGGGCCAATTCCAGCGCGTTCCTCTCGGTGCCGCCAAACTGGCCATGCCCAGTCGCGAGCACCAACATGACGACGCCACGAGGTCGCGCCAACGCGTTGGGATGATCTCGCACTGACCCGCCTCTCTCGGTGGAAGGTGACCGACCGCAAGTGACCGCATCGCTTCGGCATATG
>CAITQY010000423.1 GCA_903894655.1 uncultured Gemmatimonadota bacterium | reverse complement strand
CACGCGAGGGCATCTCGAACTTGCCCACCGTAAGGATGTCGGAGCCGTTCGCGACAAAATCGAACACCGTCTTGTCCGCTTCGAGGTCGTCGCGCGTCTGGTCCACGTAGGCAAGCTGCACGGTCGAGCCCATTTCCACTTCGCCTGCGTCGGGCTTTTCGCGCCCGGCGATCATGCGAAACAGCGTCGACTTGCCGGCGCCGTTCGGGCCGATGACGCCGACGATGCCGCCGGGCGGCAGCTTGAAGGAGAGGTCGTCGATCAGCAGGCGGTTGCCGTAGCCCTTGCGCAGCTCCTCGGCGGTCGTGCCGACGCGAACGTCGGCTTCGAGGCGATGTGCGCGTTGTTGCGGCGCCTTGGCTTCCAGGAGCGCACGCGCGGAAGCGACCACGTGTTCCGTCGGACGGGCGTTGAGGAGCTTATCAACCTGCAGCGCGACGGCGACAAGGCGAAGGTGTACCAAGTCCGTCAGGTCCGCGCCGTGCTCGTGCGCTACGGGCTGACCACGATCGAGGGGGACGAAGAATGAACGCGTACAAGTACGAACTGATCGTCTACTGGAGCGCCGAGGACACTGTCTTCGTGGCTGACGTACCCGAGCTGCCAGGGTGCATGGCACATGGAGCGACACCGGCCGCGGCGGTGGCGCACGCTCAGGAGGCGATCGGGTTGTGGATCGACACGGCGCGCGAGGATGGCCGTGCGGTGCCCGAGCCGAAGGGTCGTCGGCTGATGCTGGCGTAGCGCCGCTGAACGTAGCGTCGTGTCGCGCGTTATGCGGCGTGTCATGACGCGACGGTGGGTGCTGGCCACCGTCGGCCTGCTCCTGCTCGTGGTGGCGGCCACGCAGCTCGATGCCACCACGGTCCGGCGTGGCATCGGTGCCGCGTCCACGGCGTGGCTGTTGGTGGCGGTGGTGCTGTATCTCCTGGTGCAGCCACTCGCCGCCGCGCAATGGCGTTGCCTGCTGTCGCCGGCGGTGGTGTCGTGGCGTCGGTTGTTGCGACTGTTCGCGTATACGTCGCTCACCAACAACAGCGTGAATGGTGTGGCGGGACACGCGGCTGGCGTGGCGATGCTGGCCGCCGAGCCCGGCGTGGGCGCCACGTCGGCGCTGTCGGTGCTGGTGCTCGATCAGCTCTGTGTCGGTGTCGCGAAACTGGTGGTGCTGTTGGCCGCGGCGGAACGCCTGCCCGCGGGCGCGTGGATGCAGCGGGGCATCACGACCGTCGTGATCGCCGTCGCCCTGCTGGTGCTCGTGCCGGTGGCCGCGCGCATCAAACCCCAATGGCGGTTGTTCCGCGCAATGGCGGTGCTGCCACCACACCAGCTGCTGGCCGGTATGGCCTGCGCCCTCGGCGTGAAACTGCTGGAGGGCGCCGCGATTGCCGCGGTCCAGCTGGCGTTCGGGGTTCCGGTGTCGGTCACCTCGGTGTTGCTGGTGCTGGCCGCCGTCTCGGTGGCCACGCTGGTGCCCGTGGTGCCGGCCAACCTCGGCACCTACGAAGCGGCGGTGTTCTTTGCGCTCCAGCAGGTGGGGGTTCCGCGCGAACTCGCCGTCGTGATGGCGGTGGTGCAGCATGCGTGTCAGCTGCTGGCGGCGGTGGCCCCGGGGGCACTGCTGCTCTGGCAACCGCGTCGCGCGGCGCGTCAGCGACCGTAGCCGAGGCCCAGGCCAAGCGCTTCGCGATGCACGAGCCCCACGCGCCACGCGTTGTCGCGGGTGCGCACCGCCCACACGCCCACGTGACGCGCGATGCCGGGGAGCACACCGGGGTAGACGTTGAGCGCCAACACGTTCTCCGCCGGGCTGGTCGTCACCGACACGAGCAGCGAGTTGTTGCGGTCCCAGTACACCCCCGCCGCCGGCGCAAAACTCACGCGCTCGTGGCCGGATTTGTCGATGGTGCGCACTTCGGTGTCGCCGCCGGCACCGATGCTCAGGTGATGCTCGTCATCGAGCTTCTGCGAAATGCCGAGTTGCGCGCCCATGCCGCCGCGCACGAACAGCCGCGTGCGCTCCAGACCGACGGGAATCTTGAACGAGTAATACTGTCCGTTGTTCTGCAGTTGCCGATTGGGGAGGGTGATGCTGGCCTGACTGGACCAGTCGGCGGCCTGCAACGTGCGCGTGAGAAACCGCGTGGGTTGATCCCAGTGAAACAGCAATACGGCGCCCACGTCGAAGAACATCAGGTCGGCGACCCCGCCGGCTCCGTGCATCTTCAGGTTGGGCTGTTCCGAAATCTCGTTGAGCACACTGGCCGCGTAGGTGTTCACAGCGGCCCAGAGGCGTGGCATGGGTACGTGGTGCGCGCGGTACCACTCGTCGAGCAGACGCATCGTGAGGCCACCGCCGGTCAGATGCTCGGTGTAATTCACGAACCAATTGAGCTCCCGATAGTTGAACGAGAGCGGCAGCAGTTCGACACGGGCGAATTTCTTCCACCCGCCGAAACGCTCGACCGCTTCGCCCGGGTACTGCCACACATGCGCGATCCCGTACGTCCACGAGGTGCCGTACGTGAACGTCGTGATGTTGCGCGGGCTGCCCCGCAGCTGAAAGATGTCGAAGCCTTTGTTGAGCAACACGCTGACGGGGCTGTTGTAGGCGTCACTACCGTAGCCGTAGCCCTTGTACAGCAGGCGCGTGCTATCGGCGTGCGATGGCTTGGACCAGCTCGACGACGCGCGAGTCGGGGCGGGTTGCGCCTGCACCGTGTGCGCCCCCGAAACAGCGAGCAGTGTGAAGGCAAACACGCGGCGAGACCACCGTGTCATGATCGCGGTCCGTAGCCGACGCCGACGCCCAGCGTACGCCGATGAATCACCCCGGCCACGACGCGGCCATCGGCGGTCACGCCGCCCCACATCCCGAGATCGCGCAGATGACCCGTGAGCACGCCGGGGTAGATGTTGAGCGTGATCCGTTGGACGGACGGACCGGCCGTGAGGCTGGCCAGCAGTGAATTGTCGCGATCCACATACACGCCGCCACCGGGTGCCAACCGGATGGACTCGCTTCGCGTTACGGGATCGACCAGACGGACCTGCGTGTCCATACCGAGGGCGGCGGTGATGGCGAGCCCCCGCGACCACTGTCGCGAGAGGCCGAACTGCGCGCCCATGCCACCGCGCACGAACAGCCGCCACTGCTCCGCCGGTAAGGGAATCTTGTAGATCATGTACTGACCGGTGTTCCGCAACACGCCGTCGGGTGCGGTGAAGGTGGCCTGATTGGACCAGTCGGCGGCCTGCAACCGCGCGCCGAACACACGGACGAGCGGATTCCAGTTGAACAGCAGAATGCCGCCGATGTCGAAGACATACAGGTCGGCCACAGTCGATGCCGCGGCCCGCGTGGCCGTGGGAAATTCGGCGGCTTCGTTCAGCGCGGCGGCGGCGAACGTGGTGGTGGCAGCCCATACGCGCGGAAACGGCACGTGATGCTCGGCGTACCATTCCCCCAGCATCCGATAGGTGAGCCCACCGGCCAGGAGATGCTCGGTGTAGTTCACCACCCACGCGGCGTCGCGGCTGGTGAAGGAGAGCGGCAGCACCTCCGTGCGCATCCACGTGGACCATCCCGGGGACCTTTCGATCGCAGCCGCGGGATGACGCAGCGCGTCCCACACCCCGTAGCGGAGCGCATTGCCGTACGGGAACGTCCAGACATCACGGCGCGCGTTGCGTGCCTGAAAATGATCGAAGCCCTTATTAAGCAGCACCGACAGCGGCGAGAAGTTGGCCTGACTGCCGTACGGGAGGCCGCGATACAGCACGCGGGCTACGGCGTCGCGTGGCGCGGTGTCGCGTGCCTGCTGTGCCGAAACGTTGCGCATCGGCATGAGCAGCTGTGCGGCGAGGATCGTGGCGAGTGCGGCGACTCTCGTGCTCATGCGGTTCGTATGCACCGTCGAAAGTCTTGACCCGAAGAGTTTGCCGAAAGTCTTGAGCCTCTCGGCGGACGCCCTAGCATTGGAATAGGTGAGCCTACACCCCGTCAGCACTGAGGCAAGCCGCACTATCGGCGGATGGCCGTTCTCGGGTGGACGCCGGCAATCGAAGCAACAGGGTCACCGGTATCGGAGCACGTAAGGCGGACCTGTCATGAAAATTGCGACTTTGCTCCGCAATATGGTTCGTATTGTCTCTATATTCAGGCAGAAAGGGGCATTTTAGTCATTAAAATCTTGACTCTGGGGTCATCTCCCCCTATGTTCTGCATGACACCAGACGCGTTCGCGGAGCGACCATGACGAAGGGCGAGCAGGATCGGGCCTCATACGAAGACCCACAGCGGTTGGACGACCGTCTCCAAAACACGGCGGATGCGGGGGCCCGAGCGGGCGACACGCAGGACTCCGAGCCAATGTCGCTCGGCGAGCGCATCCGCCTGTTTCGGCAGCAGCGCCGCATGGAGCAGGGACGCCTCGCGGAACTCGCCGGACTGGGGACGAAGCAGGCCGTTTCCAGCATCGAGCATGGGAAGCGCGAGGTAAAGGCGTTTGAGTTGGCCCGGCTGGCCACGGCGCTTCGGGTGCCGATGGACGAGCTGCTGGGCATAACGTCCGCCGCGCCCGCGGCCCCGGTGCTGTGGCGCCGTCGGACCGTCGCCGGGGTGAATGATGATTCCGACGTCGTGGCGCGACGCTGCGAGCACGAAGCCAGACTGCGCGAGCGCGCGCGCAACTACGCGCGGTTGGAGGAGTGGTGTGACGATATCCCAGTCGACACGCTACCCGACTACGAGATTGAGGTGCATCGGCTGACGTATGCGCAGGCGGGCACACTCGCTGAAACGGTGCGAGAGTATCTCGGGCTAGGCAGTCGGCCGGCTGATAGCCTCGAGGGGACCCTGAGCGGGCGCTTCGGTGCGAAGATCTTCTTCGCGCCGCTTGGTCGCGATGGCGAGGCATCTGCGGCGTGTATCCGAGACGACGACGAGTTCGGCTGTGCCGTTCTTCTGAATGCCGATGAAGCGCCGGTGCGTCGGGCGTTCAGCTTGGCGCACGAGCTCTTCCACCTGGTGACGTGGTCCAGCGTGTCGGCCGCACTGCAGCACGAGGCGGCGGACGGCACGGAGCCGTCGTGGTACGCGATGTTGGAGCGGTGCGCGCAGTCGTTCGCCGCGGCCCTCCTCATCCCGCACGGGCGCGTGATGGCAGAGCTCGAGCGACGCGCCCGGCCGTCTGTGGGTGGGGTCGAGGGCGAGCGCTACGCGGCTCGACTGCGGCCGAGCGATTACGCCTTCATGGCACATGTCGGGTTCAGCGTCTCCTCCGACGCGCTCCTCTGGCGACTCGTGAATCTGAACCTCCTCTCGCATGGCGAGCGATCGGCGCTGGCGTCGTACCCGGAGCTGCGCCTGTCGACACAGTCATTGGCGCCAGGCGAGGACCGGTCACCGCAGGCGTTCCCTCCGCGTTTCTGGGAACTCCTCCGGCTGGCATACCAGCGCGGAGAGGCCGGCCTCTCCCGACTCGCCGCGATGGCGGAGTTGTCCGCCCCAGAACTGTATCATCAGCTGACGGCGGTCCGGGCCGACGCCGAGTTCGACACATCGGTCTATGAGTCTGCCGAAGCTGCTGCTGTTTGATACCGGCTGCATCCTCGCGGTGATGAAGCTCAACCTCTGGCCGCAGCTCTGTGCGCGGTTCCATGTCGTCGTGCCGTCCATCATTGTGCGGAATGAGGCGCGGTACGTGAATCTGATCCCTGGGAACATCACGCCGATCGATCTCACGCAGGACGTGGCAGCCGGGACCATTACGGAGTTCGAGGCGACCCCAGCGGAACTTATGCAGGTGCTGAAGGACTGGCCCTCGGCGATCCGCGATCGCGTCACACGCCTCGGGATCTGGTCGTCGATTACGAACTTCTGACGCCCGCGTCGAGCACGCGTTGTTAGGCGGCACAGATCCGCACCCTATCGCCCGCCCCTATTGCTCCGCACCATCCGCGAGAACAGCGACAGCTCCTGATCGAACAGAAAGCGAAGCAACAACTTGGTCCACGACCGGTGTGCCGGAATGGTGTCGTACGCTTCCGGTGCTGTGGCCCGTAGCTGCGGCAGTCTGTTCCATGGCACCGACGGAAAATCGTGGTGCTCGTTGTGATAGCCCACGTTCAGTGCCACGCGGTTGAGTGGCCCGTAGTAGCTGTACGTTTCCTGCGTGCCGTGCGTCAAAAAGTGCTCTTGAATCCAGCGGGCACCCAATGGGTGCAGGCCAACGGAAAAGACGAGCGAGAGCACCAGATACGCCAGCGCAGTCGGGCCGATGTACACGAACACGGCCACGTTGAAACTCAACTGTACCAGCCAATTAGCCACAATCCACCGGTCGATCACCGCGATCTCGCGTAACCGCGCCACCCGGGTGATCTGAAAGATCGGAAAGGCCAGCAGCCAGAGGGCCTTCCCGATTGCGTAGCGGTTGATCAGTCGCGCTTCCCAGACGCTGGGGAGATCGGCATCCAGTTCGTGGACCCCCTGATAGCTGTGGTGCTTCAGGTGATACCGCTTGAACGAGATGGCCGAGGGGAAGGCCTGCGGGAGATTGGCCAGCATGGCGGCCGCGAGATTCGCCCACGTGCGGGCAAAAATCAGATTGTGCGCACACTCGTGTACCACCACGAACAGCGCATGGCTGGCCACCGCACCCACGGTATATGCCGCCAGCAGCACAAGCCACCACGGCGCGCTGCGGAGCGCCACGGCGAGCCCCACTTGCAGCGCCACGACGGCCACGAGAATGACAAACGTGCCCGGGTTGCGCCCGATCAGGGCGCGCACCTGTGGGTGCGATCGCAGAATGGCCTTGGTGCGGGCCTGATGCGGTTCGGGATCGGTGGTGCGGGGAAACGCGCTGGGGCTGCGCACGCGGAGGGGCCCGGTGTAGGTTCACACGAATAGTAGCGCTGGTACGCACCGGGTCGAGTTGGCTCGGGCCACTTCCACATCGTCTCTGTGTCCCTTTCTGTTACGCCGGTCACGTCGCGACGTGACTTGTCGCGATTCATTGATCTCCCGTGGGCGATTTACGATCCGGCGCAATTTCCCCAATGGGTGCCGCCGCTCAAGCTGGTGGTTCGCGACGCGCTCGACGAACGCGGGAATCCGTTCTACAGGCACGCGTCGCGGCAGCTGTTCCTCGCATGGCGCCACGGTCGCGTCGTCGGCCGCATCGCCGCGAT
>CAITQY010000422.1 GCA_903894655.1 uncultured Gemmatimonadota bacterium | reverse complement strand
GGCGAAGAACTCGAAGCGCTCGTGCGGCACTTCGAGCCATTCGGCATCGGCAACCCGTCGCCGACGTTCCGCACCACCGGGGTTCGTCTGGCGACCGCCCCGCGGAAGGTCGGTGGTGACGGGCTCAAGCTGTCCATCGACGGAGCACGGGGCCCGCTCGATGCGATTGGGTGGGGCATGGCGTCACTGGCTCCGACGCTCCACGTGTCTCGACCCGTCGACCTCGCGTACCGGCTCGACCGCGATGAGTATCGTGGCGTGTCGCGTCTTCAACTGCGGGTCGCCGGCGTGCGACCCTGTTCGGAGTAGCTCGTGCGGATCATTTCAGGAAAATGGCGAGGCCGTCGAATCGACGCGCCCGAGGGGGAAGCGGTGCGTCCCACCGGCGATCGCGTCCGCGAATCGTGGATGAGCATCGTGCATCAGATTCTCCCCGATGCGCGGGTGCTCGATCTCTGCGCGGGCAGTGGGGCGCTCGGCCTCGAAGCGCTTTCCCGCGGCGCCGCCAGTTGTGATTTTGTCGAACAGTCGCCCAAGGTTCTTGCCGTCCTCCGGGACAACCTCGAAAAGCTGGGTGGACATCCCGAGGCGCACCTGCATCGCGATGACGCCGTGCGCTTCGTCGAGCGGCTCACCGCCGGAGCCTACGATGTCGCCTTCGCGGATCCGCCCTATTCCGCCGACACCGCGCAGCAGTTGGTGGAATGCTGGATGGCGATCCCTTTCGCGAACGTGTTTGGCATTGAACATTCGTCCTCGCTGGTCCTGCCGGCACTTGGCGAGACCCGCCGATACGGCTCCACGTCTCTGACCTTCTTCCGCGCCCCTTCGTGACGTCGTCCCCAGTCGCCTCCACCGAGCGTGTCGCTCTGTACGCCGGTTCCTTCGATCCCATTACGCATGGGCACGAGGACCTGATCAAGCGTACGCTGACGTTCACTGATCGCGTCATCGTCGCCGTGGCGAACAACGTCAGCAAGCAGCCGCTCTTCTCGGTGGATGAACGGCTGGGCTTCATCTCGGAGATCATGGGACAGGACAGCCGGATCGAGGTGCGCGCGTTCAGTGGACTGCTGGTGGATTTCGCGCGCGAGGTCGGGGCGCAGGTGAACGTGCGCGGGCTTCGCGCCGTCAGCGACTTCGAATACGAATTCCAGATGGCACTCATGAATCGGCACTTGCTTCCCGAGATGGAAACAGTGTTCATGACGCCGTCGCTCGACACCACGTATATCAGCTCGAGTATGGTGCGCGAAGTGGCCCGATTCGGCGGTGACGTGAGTGGTCTGGTACACCCGCTGGTCGAGAAGGCGCTCGTGGCCCGTTTCGCCGAGCTGCGATGAGTGTCGTGCCGATGTTCGATGATGCGCCCGGTGCGTTCCTTCGCTCCGTGCACGACCGCGCCGCTGCGGCGCCGCGCACGATGCTCTTTCCGGAAGCGACCGACATGCGTACGGTCGACGCGGTCATCGCGCTGGCGAAGCTCGGATCGGTCGTGCCGGTGTTGGTGCGCCGCCACGATGCACCGACGGGCGTCGTCGCCCCGCGCGGCGTCGAGCTGATCGATCCGCTCCGTGATGAACGCGCGCCGCGCGTCGTCGAGCATCTGCTCGCGAGACGTGGGGCGAAGGGGCTGAGTCGCGAAGATGCCGAGCGCCTGGCGCGCGATCCCTTGTACTTCGCCGATTCGCTGGTTGCGTTGGGCGAAGCGGATGGATGCGTTGCCGGGGCCGCGCACACCACCGCCGACGTGCTACGCGCGGCCATCTGGACGATCGGGGCGGCGCCAGGTGTGCGAACGGTGTCCTCATCGTTCTATCTGATCGTGCCACCGTTCCGTGGCGCTGAGACGGAGGTCCTCACGTTCACAGACTGCGCCGTGATTCCCGATCCCACCGCGCGGCAACTGGCCGACATCGCCATCGCCGCCGCCGCTGATCGCCGCCGGATCGTCGGCGATGAGCCGCGTGTGGCATTCCTCTCCTACAGCAGCATGGGCAGTGCCGACGGCCCAAGCGTCAGCAAGGTGCGCGAGGCGGTCTCGATCGTTCGCGTGGAAGCGCCCGACGTGATCGTCTCGGGCGAACTGCAGGCTGATGCGGCGATTTTGCCGGAGATCGCCCGGCGGAAGGCGCCCGGTGAACCGGCGGCGGGAACGGCCAACGTGCTGGTGTTTCCCACGCTCGACGCCGGAAACATTGCGTACAAGCTGGTGCAGCGCATGGCGCACGCCACGGCGATTGGACCGATCCTGCAGGGTCTGGCACGACCCTGCAGCGACTTGTCGCGGGGGGCCACCTCGCACGACATTGTTCATGTCGCCGCGATCACTGCCTTGCAGGCCGGCAGTCACGCACGTTCCTCCACCGCTTCCTGAGCGCCTCATGAGCTTCATTCTGCACCGCAGCGACGACCT
>CAITQY010000421.1 GCA_903894655.1 uncultured Gemmatimonadota bacterium | reverse complement strand
CCGACGCGGAATCACCCCGACGCGACTCGGCCATGGCGAGTGACATGCGATCACGAAAGCCCGGCCCCAGCAACTGACGCAGCAGGGCCAGGTCGAGCGCCATGACCGGCGTTTCGCCGGGCACGTAGATGAAGCGCCCCATGCCGCTAATGACCACGCGGCTCGAACGGGCCGCCGTGCGTAACTGCGCATCGAGTCCCGATGCGATGCTGATAGTGTCGCCGACCGCGTGTCCCGCGCGCGTGAGGAAGGTCTGACTCACGACGATCCGTGGCAGCGGCGGCACCGCACTGGTATCGGCGGCCGAATCGGCGCGCGTGATGTCGGTGCCGGCTTCGAGCGTGTAGTCACCCTGCACCGCCTGCTCGAGCCCCAGCGTGAACGCCGAGGGGATCCGGCTGCCGTTCAAGGTGAGCGTGGCACCAAGCGATGGGCTGACGGCCTTGATGTCAGGATTGGCACGTAAGGCGCGCACAATCGCGCCGGCCCCGTCGATGGTGGCCTCGCTGTCGAACGGCAACGTGCCCTTGGGCGATACGCGCAGCTGATAGCCGCGCGTGAGCAGCAGCGAACGGAACGACTCGCTCATCCCCGTGGCCAGCATCACCATGTCGAGCAGCAGCGCGGCCGCGACCGCGATGCCGAGCATCGCCAGCGTGGTACGGGCGGGATGTCGGCGCAGCGTGGCCCACGCCATCATGAATCGCATGGTTCAGCGCCCCATGAGCGACAGCGGCGACGACTTCACGAGTCGCCAGCCGGCCGCGGCCCCGGAGCCGATGCCCAGCACGAGCGAGAGACCGGTGGCGAACGCGAAGATTTGCGGCGTGAGCAGTGCGAACACCAGCGGCGTGCGATACAGCTGCTGGAAATGCGCGTTCACGAGCAGCGACGCGATCCAGCCGATACCGGCGCCGAGCACACTGCCGATGAGCGACACGATGGCGGCCTCGATCACGATCGCCCGCACCACGGTGGCGCGGGAGATCCCCATCAATCGGAGCGCGGCGATATCGCGGCGACGTTCTTCCACGCTGAGCAGGAGCAGACAGAGCAGGAACACCGCACTGGCCACGACGGTGATGATGCCGATGGCGGTGTGAAAGCGTTCGACCACGCGGAAGGTGCGCGAACTCTGCACGGCCACGTCACGTGACTTGTGCGCGCGGAACCCGAAGGCCACATGGTTGATGCGCGCCAAGGCCGAGTCGATCGACTGGCCGTCGCGTGTGCCGACGGCGAAGCGATCCACCCGATCGTCGAGGTCGAGCAGCTGTTGCAGCTGATCGAGGTGCACGCGAATGCGGTACTCGCGACGCGCCACCTCGGCCGGATCGGCCTTTCGCTCGTAGATCGCCGCGATCGTGGCGCTGTCTCCGGGCTCGCCGGGCCGGGCCGAGATCCGGACGCGTGCGCCGACGGCCAGTCCGAGATCCTCGGCCATGCGCGCGTCGATGGCGATGCCGCGTGGCGCGCCCGCGCGTGGCGCGTCCGCGCGTGGCGCGGTCGGAGGCTGCGCGGTCGGAGGTTGCGCGGCCAGCGGCGACGCGGTGGCTACGCCCAGCGCGATTGCGACGACGCCCCGCCGGAGCGCCCTCACCGACGATCGCTCAACGAGCGGGCGACTTGCGCGATTTGGACTTGGGAGCAGCAGCGGACGGAAGCGAGCCAGGAGTGCCAAGAGCATCAGCAGAGCGTGGACCAGTCGAGGGCATCGCTT
>CAITQY010000420.1 GCA_903894655.1 uncultured Gemmatimonadota bacterium | reverse complement strand
GTGACGATGATCTCGTCGCCGGGCTGAAGCGACCGGCCGATCGCGCGGGCCACGTGAAACAGGATCGTGGTCATGTTCGCGCCGAACGAGATCTCACCCGGCGAAGCGCCCAAAAAATCGGCCAGCGTGACGCGCGCCGCGGCGAGCATCGCATCGGTCTCGACGCTGGTGGGATAGACCCAATGCGTGTTGGCGTTGTGATGCAGCAGGTAGTCGGACATCGCGTCGGCGACGACGCGCGGCACCTGCGTTCCACCGGGTCCGTCGAAGAACGCGACCGGATTCGCGCCTTCATGGCGCGCGAGCGCCGGGAAGTGCGCGCGAATTGCGTCGACCGACGCGACGGCATTGGCCACGCCAGCCGCACTCATGATGGGCGCCCGGTGGCCGACGACCCGCCGATCTGCGCACCACCGAGACGCTCGACGACCTTGGCCGCTTCCACATGATCGGCGTCCTCGCCGAGTTCGTTGTGGGCCATGCGAAACAGCTCGGCCGTGAGTTGCAGCAGGGGCGACGGCACCCCGTGCTCGCGCGCCAGGTCAGCGGCAATGCCGACGTCCTTGTCGAGCAGCGCAAGCCGGAAGGTGCGCGGGAAGGCGCGCGTGAGCACGCGCTCCGGGAAGAGATTCATGCTGCAGTTCGAGCGCCCGCTCGAGACATTGATCACGTCGAGGGCGATCTCCGCTTTTACGCCGGCCTTCTCGAGCGCCACGAGCCCTTCGGCGGTGCCCCAGATGTGCATGGCCAACAACGCGTTGTTCACGGCCTTGAGGGCATCACCGGCGCCAACGGCGCCGCAGTGCACAATGCGCTTACCGAAACAGGCCAACACCGGCTGCACGCGTTCGAGCGTGGCCGCATCGCCGCCCACCATCACGGTGAGCGCACCCTGTTCAGCGCCGACGACGCCGCCCGACACGGGGGCGTCGAGAAAGCCGATCCCACGTTCCGCGAGCCGCGCGGCCATGCGACGGGACGTCGCCGCGTCCCCCGAGGTGCAGTCCACGAGCACGGCACCCGAGCGCAGGGTCGAGAGCAGTCCGTCGGGCCCCTCCAGCAGCGCCTCCACGTGACGCGACACGGGCAAGCAGGTGATCACGACGTCGCAGTCGCGCGCCGCGTCGGCCGGCGTCAGCGCGTGACGCACGCCGAGTTCGCTCGCCATCGCTTCGGCCTTGGGCAGCGTACGATTCCAGACCGCCAGATCGAATTCGGGACGGGCGAGGTGGCGGGCCATCGGAGCACCGATAGCGCCGAGTCCGAGAAAAGCGACGCGAGGCATTGCGAGACGGGTAGAAGGGCACGACGCCGGCGATCGGCCGGTTTGCGATCGGCCGGTTGAGGTAGCGGCGCCGATCGTGGAGATTGAAAGATGCCACGTCAACGGATCCACGTGCAGCTCGACGGCCTGGTGGCCGTGCACGCCGTGCGCGCCGTCTGGACGGCGCTGGGCGCGGTCCCGGGGCTCTTGAGCGCCGAAGTGACGATGCAGGGCGCCGTCCTCGAGCTCGATGGGGAACTGGACCGTGGCGCGCTGGACGCCGCGCTCGATGCCGCCGGGGTGTCGATCCGCAGCATTCGGGTCGAAGCGAGGGTCCTGCCCGTGCTGTAGCGTGGGCGTCGGGTGATCGACGGGGCCGTGGTCTGGCTTCTATCGCTGGGGGTGTACCGCTAACTTGACCGCCTGACCGCTGCCCCTCGCCGATGCCTCCTCACTCGAAAGTAGACCGGCCGCTCGCGGCGCTGATCGTTCCGGACCTGCTCGAGCTGCTCGAGGAGCACCCGGAAAGTATCGGACCGCAGACGGAGGAAATGCACCCGGCCGACCTCGCGGACATCGCAGAGGCGCTGCCGGAGGCCATGGTGCGCGCGTTCCTCTCGGCCTTGCCGAGGGAGCGGGCGGGCGAGGTGCTCGAGTATCTCGACGAGAACCTCCGCACGATGGTGCTCGAGGAGCTGACGGCCGTCGAGGCCGCCTCGATGATGTCGGAAATGACACCCGACGAGCGGGCCGACGCGCTCGAGGAGCTCGACGACGAGACGGCGGACGACATTCTCGCCGAGTTCGAGCCGGCGGAGAAAGCCGAGACGGAGCGCCTGCTGGAGTACGACCCGTACACGGCCGGCGGTCTGATGACCACCGAGTTCGTATCGGTCGACGAGAATCTCACGGCCGAGGAAGCGCTGGTCGCGGTCCGTGCGATGTCGCGGGCCGGTCGCCGCGAGGCGATGTACACGGTGTATACGGTAGATCGGAATGGTCGCCTGCGCGGCGTGCTGTCGCTGCGCGAACTGCTGGCATCACCCGACGGCACCCCGCTTAGCGAACTCGCCTGGAGCGAGGTGGTCAGCGTACCGCCCGACATGCCGCAGGAAGAAGTCTCGCAGATCACGTCGAACTACGACCTGGTGGCGCTGCCGGTCGTGGATTCGGAAAAGCGGCTGCTGGGCGTAGTCACGGTCGACGACGTCATCGACGTCATCCAGGAAGAAGGCACGGAAGACGCCCAGAAGTTCGGTGGTATGGAGGCGCTCGAAGAGCCCTACATGCAAATCGGCCTGTGGCAGAACGTGAGAAAACGCGGCGGCTGGCTGGCCGTGCTGGCCGTGAGCGAGATGATGACGGCCTCGGTGATGGCGCGCTATGAAGGGGAAATCGGCCGCGTGCTGCTGCTCTCGCAGTTCATTCCGCTGGTCATGAGCTCCGGTGGCAATTCCGGATCCCAGGCCACGTCGTTGATCATCCGCGCCATGGCGCTGGGCGAAGTGCACCTCGGCGATTGGTGGCGTGTGGTGCTTCGTGAGCTGCCGGCCGGCATCATCCTCGGGCTCCTGCTCGGCGCGATCGCCTTCGGCCGCATTCTCATGTGGAACGCGCTCGGCCTGTACGACTACGGACCCCACTCCTTCATGATCGCCGTCACCGTCGGGTTGGCGCTGGTCGGTATCGTCCTAGTGGGATCACTGACTGGCTCGATGCTGCCGTTCCTGCTCAAGCGATTCAACTTCGACCCGGCCAGCGCCTCGGCCCCCCTTGTGGCCACGATCGTCGACGTGTCGGCCATCAGCATCTACTTCGGCATCGCCTACCTCCTGCTCAGCGGCACGCTGCTGTGAGTGCTGGGCGGGACGACCCGTCGTCGGCACTGTTGCTGCGGGCGACGCTACTCATTGTGCTGAGCGCCTGTTGTTTCGGCAGCATTTCCCCGCTCACGGTCATCGCCACCGACCGCGGCATGGCGTTGGAGTCGGTGCAAGCGTGGCGGTATACCACCAGCGCGGTCTTGTTGGTGGCGTTCGGCTGGTGGCGCGGGCGGCCCCCACGCGTCGGGGTCGCGCCGTGGTTCACGCCGCGCGTGCTGCTGGTGGCGGGGGGCGGTCAGGCGACGGTGGCCACCTTGGCGCTGATCGCGCTGCAGTGGATTCCGGCCGCCACGGCGTCGTTCCTGTTCTACACCTTCCCAGCCTGGGTGACCGTGATCACGGCGATCCGTGGCATCGAGCGCCTGGATCGCACGCGGGTGACGGCCCTCGCCCTCGCCTTAGGCGGCATCGGCTTCATGGTGGGTGCGCCAAGCGCGGCGTCGCTCAACCCGTTGGGCGTCGCGGCGGTCCTCACGGGCGCGCTGGTGTACGCGCTGTATATCCCCGTGCTCGGTACGCTGCAGCGTCGTCGCGACGCACTCGACGTGTCCCGGGCCATCGCGGTGGGTGGCGCGGTACTCTTTGTGGGCTGGGCGGTGACCACGGGCACGCTGTTCGCCATTCCCGATCGCGTCGCCTTTGGGGCGAGTGCCCTGCAGGGTCTACTCTCGGCGGGTTCCTTTCTGGCCTTTTTGGCGGGGCTTCGGGTGCTCGGCCCCGTGCGTACCGCCATCACGTCAACGGTGGAACCGTTCTGGACCACCCTCTTGGGCGTGCTGCTCCTGCGACAGTCCGTCGGCACCGGTACCTTGATAGGCGGGGTCGCAATCATGGGCGCGGTCTTGCTGTTACAACGGCGGCCCGTGGCGCACCGCCCTGCTCAATCGTCGGCATCGGACACGTAGCACCCGACCTTTCTTCTTTGAAGGCGATCAGCGCATGGCAAAAATTCTGGTGACCGGAGCCGCAGGCTTCATCGGCTATCATACCAGCGAACGGCTGCTGGCGCGCGGCGATGAGGTGGTGGGCCTCGATATCGTCAACAATTACTACGATCCCACGCTGAAGGAGGCGCGCCTGGCGCGACTCGCCGCCAAGCCGGGGTTCCGTCTGTTCCGCATGGACCTGGCCGACCGTGACGGCGTGGCGCGTCTGTTCCGGGAAGAGCGCTTCGATCGCGTGATCAACCTGGCCGCGCAGGCCGGCGTGCGATACTCGATCACGAATCCACACGCCTACATCGAGAGCAACCTCGTCGGGTTCATCAACATCCTCGAAGGGTGCCGCCACACCGGCGTGCAGCATCTCACCTACGCGTCGTCGTCGAGTGTGTACGGCGCCAACACCGCCATGCCGTTCTCGGTCCATCAGAACATCGATCACCCGGTGTCGTTGTATGCCGCCACGAAGAAGGCGAACGAGTTGATGGCGCACACCTACAGCCATCTGTACGGACTGCCCACGACCGGGCTGCGCTTCTTCACGGTGTATGGTCCGTGGGGCCGCCCCGACATGGCCATGTTCCTGTTCACGAAGGCCATTCTCGAAGGCCAGCCGATCGACGTGTTCAATCACGGCAAGATGCAGCGGG
>CAITQY010000419.1 GCA_903894655.1 uncultured Gemmatimonadota bacterium | reverse complement strand
TGGATGGGGGCTTCCGGGATCGCATGTTCGAGCCCGCTGAAGCCGTCGATGATGTGCGTGAGGTCCTCTTTTCCGTCGGCGCCCCCTTCCGTGGTGGGCATGAGCCCCAGTTCGCGCGCGGCTTCCACCAGCCACTGTCGCTGCTGACGAGTACCGGTCTGATACGACTTGAGGTACACCGTGCCGTAGTCGTCGCGGTACATGCGCAACAGGCGACGCGCGTCGTCGAGCGACTGGAAGTTGGTGCCTGCGCCGATCCCGGGGCCTGTGGAGAAGACGCGTGGGCTCGGCACACCATCAACCTCCACGAGGTTGGCGAGATCGAAGATGTCCGGCGTAACCTGCGGGTCACGAATGGTGGTGATCCCCATCGCGAGGTTGGCAAAGCCGTTCGTGGACTCGGGCTGCAGCAGCGCGCCGGCACCGCCCCAATGCGCGTGAATGTCGATGAAGCCTGGAACGATGAACTTGCCGGTTACGTCGATCACGGTGGCGGCGGCGGGCGTGGACGTTGCACTCCGCGCACCCACGCTCGCGATGCGCCCGTCGGTGACGATCACGTCGGCATCACGGAGCACGTCGGTGCCACGCATCGTGATCACGGTCGCGCCGCGGAGCACGATGGTGCCGGTCGTGGTCGCACGGGGCAGCGACAGCTCAAATGTGCGCGGCGTCGCGGCGGGCGTGGCCGGCACGGGAAGCGGTGCACCAGGCGTCGGCGCCGAGGCCGTTGGGCGAGGGGCCGGTCCGGTGACGCGCACGGGTCCGCCGGCCGCGGGGACTTCGGCGCGTTGTGCGTTTGGTGGGAGCGCGCCAGGCGGCGCCATGAGCGTGGCGCGGAGTGGCGCGGTATTGGCGATGATCGTGCGACCATCGGGCGTCCACGTGGGATCGGCCCACCAGGCGGGCGCGGTGGTGAGACGCACCGGCGCTTCGCGGCCGTCGGCGCGGGCTTTCCAGAGGGCGCCGCCCGATTCATCCCACGTTACGAACGCCACCCAGCGGCTATCGGGAGACCAGGCCGGCATGAACTCCCGAGCGCGTGCGCTGGCGGTGAGACGGCGCGGTGCGCCGGTGGCGTTGGCAATCCAGATGCGTCCCAGCGACGAGAAGGCGACCTGTCCATTGGGGGCGGTGGTCTGCTGTTGCACACGGCGCGTGCGCACGGGGCCGGTGGCCAGCCGCTGCGGGAAGTGCAGCGTGGGCGTCACGTCCAGCGCGACATCAACCGAGAACGGGATCACGGCATCGCTGCCGTTGTGCACGCCCAACCGGTGTAGCTTGCCGCCGTAGGCAGCGTACAGCCAGCGTCCATCGGGGGAGAAGGCGGTGTTGGGGAGCACATCGCGGGAAGCGCGTGCCTCGAGCTGGTTGCGGTCTACCGGGTACGCCAGCCATCGCTCGGCGCCGGTGGCGAGCGTACGCACGCGGAGGCCGGTTTTCCCTTCGCGCACGGTGCCGTACACGAGCGTGCTGCCGTCGGGGGAGAGCATGGGCTTCATGGCCGGGAGCCCCTCCACCACCACCGGTTCGGCGGCCCCACCACTTACGGGCACACGCATGAGCGCACTCGTGGCGCCGTTGCGGCTGCCGTACGGACGCGGCGTGACGGCGGTAAACCAGAGGCTCGCCCCATCGGGGGATGGCCACGCCCCATAGGGGCCGGGCGGCGGTGCGGAGACCAGCGGTTGCGCCGGGCCGTTGTTGTTGGGCACGAGTCGTGTGCCTTGGCCGCTGGCCACGTCGTAGCGCCACAGTTCCGCGGTGCGGGTGCTATGCGGATCGGTGACCGTCACGACAATCGACCGCCCGTCGGTGGCCCAGGCCGGAGACAGCATGCCGACGCGGGGGAGCGATGTCACCGCGCGCGCGTTGCGGCCGTCGGCGGAGGCGATCCAGACATTATCGGAGCCCGTTTCATCGCTGATGAATACGAGCTGCGCGCCGTCTGGGGAGAGCCGTGGTTGCGACTGAAAGGCGCGTCCGGTGATCAGCGGCGCGGCTTTTCCACCGTCTACCGGCACCCGGTAAATGTCACCCAGCAGCTCGAACACGAGCGCGCGGCCGTCGCGCGTGACATCGAGCGAGACCCACGTGCCTTCGGTGGTGGTGAAGGCGACGCGCTGGAGCGGCGGCGTGGTGGGTGTCTGGGCGGCGACCCGGCTGGCCGTCAGGGTGGTGGCCAGCAGGGTGGTGGCCAGCAGCGCGCGGCTGGCGGCGAGAGAGCGATGGCGATGGCGCATGCGGCAGGGTGCTGGCTTCGAACGTAGAAAAGAGCGGATGGGACCAAAGTACGGCGCCCGAGTACGTACCACGAGTGCGCCGGCGGACTGGCACGACGGGATCTCACCCGGGGAGCGGGCGCGCGGGTAACTATTGCAATCGCTATCGCCGCGAGCTGGCGAAGAATGTAGTTTTAGCAGTGTAGGCATTTCTGGAAATGGACACTGGATGAATCAACGCAACGGTCGGTATTTCGGCGGACGGATCGTCCCCCCAAAGACACGCCGGCCCGCATGCTCTCCCGTCGCACTCCGCGGCGCGAGGCAACGCCGTGGTATGAGGTGGCACCGTGGACAGGCGCTTTGAGGAGCTTGGACGCTTTGGCACGTGCGTGATGTCGTTGCCCGATCAGTCGCTGCACTGGTCGAGCTTCGCCGTCGAGATGCTCGGATTCGGCGACAATGCACCGGCGACATGGACGGACCTGGTCGCACGCTGCGATGTCGCAGACCGTCCCGCGATGACCTCACTGATGGCTGGGATCGAGACGACTCCCGGAACGGCCGCGGCTGAGTTCAGACTGGCGGTCCACGGGAAACCGCGTTGGTTTCGGTGCGATGCCCAAGCGCATCCGGCGAACGAAGCGTATGCGCACGGCATGGTGCTCTCGGTCATCCACGACATCACCGCCAGGCAACTCGCCGCGATCGAGCTTACGCGACAGAAGGATCGGGTAGAAGCGGCTGCCAACGCCGGGATCGTGGGCGTGTGGGACTGGGATGTTCCCAACAACATCCTGTGGTGGGATACCGTGATGTACAAGCTGTACGGGCTTCGCGCCGGGGACTTCGGAGGCGCCTACGAGGCCTGGGCGGCCGCGATCCATCCGGACGACAAGGAGCGGACTGAGGGGGACATCGCCGCGGCACTGCGCGGGGAGCACGCGTACGAGCCGCACTTTCGCGTCGTCTGGCCTGATGGCTCGGTGCATCATCTCAAGGCCGCCGCGCGAACCGAGTTTGACGAAACCGGCGCGCCGCTCCGGATGATCGGCGTGAATTACGACCTCACGGCCGAAGTCGCCATTCTGGAAGAACTCGGCGAAGCGAAGCGCGACGCCGAGCTGGCGAGTGCCGCGAAGAGTCGGTTTCTCGCCAAAGTCAGCCACGAGATCCGGACGCCGATGAATGTCATCATTGGTTTGTCGGCGCTCGGCTTGGGCCTGCCCAACGTGCCAACGCGGCTGGCGGACTATCTGCAGCGCATTCACACCTCGTCGAAGGCGCTGCTGTCCCTGATCGACGACGTGCTGGACTTCTCCAAGCTCGAGGCCGAACGCCTGCACCTGGAGAGCACGCCCTTCGCGCCGCGCCACGCCTGCGATACGGCGATTGACCTCTTCGCATCAGCCGCGTTCGAGAAGCACGTCGAACTGCTCCTCGAACTCGCGCCGGACATCCCCGAGTTGGTGCGTGGCGACGTGCTGCGGCTGCAGCAAATCCTCATCAACTTGATCGGCAATGCCATCAAGTTCACCGAGGTCGGCAGCGTTCGACTCCGTGTGGAACGGCAGCCGCCGTCGACTGACGTCGTGGAGGAGGCGGCGGGCCCTACCGTGGCGATCCGCTTCAGCGTGACGGATACCGGGATCGGCATCAGTGCGGCGGAGTTGACGCGGTTGTTTGAACCGTTCACGCAGGCCGACGGCACGATCGCACGTCGGTTTGGTGGCACGGGCCTCGGCCTCGTCATCTCGAAGCGTCTGGTGGCCCTCATGGGTGGCACGCTCGAGGTGGAGAGCACCCTCGGCGTCGGGAGTCGCTTCTCGTTCACCGTCACGCTGCCTGTCGAGGCTCCCGCACGGCCACGTCCCGACACCCAGGAACTCCGCGGTCAGCGCGTCCTCGTGGTCGACGATCACGACGGCTCGCGCCAGATGCTTGCGAGTCTGCTCGGGGTCTGGGGCGCGCACGTGACCGAAGCGGTCTCGGGCCGCCACGCGCTGGAGCTGCTCGAATCGGCCGCTGCCGATCCGGCGCATGCGTACAACATCGTACTTCTCGACTGGCAAGTACCAGAACCCGACGGGGTGCAACTGGCGCGCCACATCGCGGAACTCGGCGCACGTTCGCCACAGTCGGCGGTCCCACGCGTCATCATGATGAGCGGCCATGATCGGGAGCGTTTGCTGCATGCATTGGACGGCGTCCCGACCGACGCCATCCTCCGCAAACCGGTCACCCCGTCACGCCTGCTCGAGACGCTGATCGGCGACCAGCACAGCGCGGCCAGAACACCGTCCCCGAGGGATCCGCTGCGGGACATCTACCAACGGGCCACGTCCATTCACGGGGCCCGCGTGCTCGTCGTGGAAGATGTCATCGCGAACCAGATCGTGGCGCGCGACATGCTCGAACGCATGGGGCTGCGGGTAACAGTCACGGACAGCGGCGAGGGCGCGCTGTCGCTCATCGAACGCCAGCGATTTGACATCGTTTTAATGGACGTGCACATGGACGGCATGGACGGATTCGAAGCGACCCGACGGATCCGGATGCTCGAGGCGGCTCGCGACCTTCCCATTCTGGCGACCACCGCAGCGGTGCTCGATGAGGATCGGAGCGACGCGGAGGCGGCCGGTATGAACGGCATGATTGCCAAACCGATTGACCCTCACATCTTGCTCGACACGCTGATGCGGTGGCTGAATCGCTCGGCAAGCCGCCCGCTCGGCTCGCCCGACGCGTTGGTCCCGCCGGACGAGCCGAGACTTCCCGTTATCGATGGGATTGACCATGACGATGTCCGCAGCCGATTCGGTGATAATGTGCCATTGTTCCGCCGACTGCTGTCACAGGCCGCCGATGAGAGCATGGCGCTGATGGCATCCGCGCGCGCGTCGTTTGAGCGCGGCGATTGGGCGACGACGGCGCGCCACCTGCACGGGCTGCGCGGGCTCCTCGGGAACATCGGTGCGCGAGCGGTTCACACGCACGCCACCCTGGCAGAAACGGCGATGCGCACTCGCACGAGCGAACACGCCATCGCGAATCTCACGCAACTCGAAACCGCCCTAAGCAGACTCGTGAACACGATTCGCAGCGCGCTCGCCGGCTCAGAGCCTGCAAGCAGCCGGCCACACGATGCGACGTTCCGCCAGCTCCCTGATCGTGAGTCGCT
>CAITQY010000418.1 GCA_903894655.1 uncultured Gemmatimonadota bacterium | reverse complement strand
CCGGCGAAAATGTTGTACCGATCAACGCGAGACTCCGCACCGAACGCGACGTTCAACCCGTTCGCGGCGGTTGGAACGAAGCGGGTGAAACCGATCCCCGTCGTGTTTTGCGAGAAGCCCAATCCGCCGGCGTCGAAATGCGTGGGCGACTTCTCGAGCAGCGACGCGTTGAGGGTCCCATCCACCAGGTAGTGAAAACGGTTCGCCCCGAACGTGTTGTTGAGATCGAGGTCCCACTCGCCGACCTTGGTCTGCACGCCGACGGAGAGCGACTGGTCCGTGATATCCGACAGGATGCGGGGATCGAAGCCCGTGGGGTAGATGGCCGGCACGTTCCGGTCGGAATCGGCGTCTCGCGTCCACGCGTAGGCGTCGGTCTTGCGCAGGCTTGCCCCCCCGAACGCGTAGAGGGTGGCTCCTGACGCAAGGGGAATCCGCGCGTTGACGAAGGTGCCGAAGTTGTCGGCAGCCGCGTCACCGAACTGGCGCCGATAGATGTCGAAGCCGCTCGGGTTAGCGGGGCGGTTGGTGCGGTCTTTCGACAGGTACTCCGCGGTGGCGTTGACGAAGCCGCCGTCGCCCACGCGGAAGCCATAGTTCCCGCTGAACTGCACCTCCTGGCCGTCCCTCGACCCCGTCGAGAGCACGTCATACGACGACGGAGGCCTGGCGTTGCGGACGCCGCTCGTGAGGCTCCCGGAGAACTCGTCCACCGAAGATCGCAGCACGATGTTGATCACCCCGGCAATGGCATCAGACCCGTATTGGGCGCTGGCTCCGTCGCGGAGGATCTCGATGCGCTCGATGGCGCTTACAGGGATGGCGTTCAGGTCCGTTCCGGTGTTCCCGCGCCCGCGTGACCCGAAGATGTTGATGTTGGCCGACTGATGCCGACGCTTGCCGTTGATCAGGACCAAGGTCTGGTCGGGCCCAAGCCCGCGAAGCGTGGCGGGGTCCACGTGGTCGGATCCGTCGGCACCGGACTGGCGATTCGCGTTGAACGAGGGGGCGAGCTGCTGCAGGATGGCGTTCACGTCGAGGCGACCGGATGCCTGCGTGACCTCCTTCACGTCGATGACATCCACCGCCACCGGTGTCTCCACGGACGTGCGGCTGGTGCGGCGGCTACCCACGACTTTCACCCCCTGAAGGCTCGTGCCGGGCTGCAACACGACATCCAGTGCGGCCCCCGACAGCGTGATCTCCCGGGGTTGGTAGCCCAAGCGGGAGAAGACCAGCGTGGCGCTGGGGGATGCAACGGCCACGGCAAATCGGCCCTGTGCGTCGGTGAGGGCGCCCAACAGCGTTCCCTTCTCCTGCACGCGCACGCCGGACAGGAGCGCCCCCGACGGATCCTTGACCAACCCAGTGGCTCGGGCCGCCTGGCCCGCGGCTATCGAGGGCATGAGCAGGCAACTCAGGACCAGCGAGACCCCAACGGTCCTGAGGGCGGTCTTCACACAAGCACTACGCATGATGCACTCCCGAGCGGCACTGACGAAGAACTCCGGCGCGGTGCCGGAGTCAGGGCGTTCCCACCTAATCCAGCGTCTTCGAAAAGCGCCGTACCGACACCACCAACAGCACGACCGCGGCGGCCGACAGCACGCCGAGTTGTGTCCACAGATCGCGCATACCCACGCCTTTCAGCAGCACGCCACGCAGGAT
>CAITQY010000417.1 GCA_903894655.1 uncultured Gemmatimonadota bacterium | reverse complement strand
TCATCGTGCTCACCGGATACGCCGACGTGCGGACCGCCGTCGCCGCCATGAAGCACGGCGCGGCGGATCTGCTGGAGAAGCCAGTCGATCTCGAACTGTTGGCCGCCGCCGTCACCCGCGCGGCGGAACGTGGCCGCCTCCGACAGGAAGTAGCGGTGCTGCGCGCCCAAGGGCGGACCGATGCGACCCCACCCGCCATGGCCCCGACGGTCTCCGACCTGATCGATCTCGCCGCACGCAATCCCGACGCCCCGATCCTCCTGCAAGGGGAAACCGGCACCGGGAAGGGGTACATCGCGCGACAAATTCACGATCGCTCGGTGCGGAATCGCTCGCCGTTTGTCGAGATCAATTGCGCATCGCTCTCCGCCACGTTCTTTGAAAGCGAATTGTTCGGGCACGAACGGGGAGCCTTTACCGACGCTCGGCAGGCCAAGCGCGGCCTGCTGGAAGTGGCCGGTGACGGCACCGTCTTTCTCGATGAAATCGCCGAACTGAGCCCCGAAGTCCAACCACGACTGCTCAAGGTTCTCGAAGAGCGCAGCTTCCGGCGCTTGGGCGGCACCACGCTGCTCCGGTCCTCGGCCCGGGTCGTGGTGGCCACCCACCTGTCGCTGGCCGACGCCGTGGCCGACAAGCGCTTTCGAGCCGACCTCTACTACCGATTGCAGGTCCTCACGATCACCTTGCCGCCCCTCCGTCAGCGTCAGGACGAGATTCTGACGATGGCCATGGCGATGTTGCCGAAGGGAAGTTCGCTCACGAACGAAGCCGAAGACGCCCTGGCGAGTTACCGGTGGCCGGGCAATATCCGCGAACTCAAGAACACGATCTGGCGAGCCGCGATCTTGGCCGAAGGTCGGCCCATCGAGCCGACGCACCTCGGTCTGGTACAGCCCGGGACCCCGACCGCGCCGCAGCCGACCATACCGTACCAACCCCGCACGCTGGAGCAGGCCGAACGTGAGGTCATCCGTGAGGCACTGGCCGCCAGTGGCGGAAACCGCACCCACGCGTCGCGCCTCCTCGGGATCGCCCGCTCGACCCTGCTCGAGAAACTCAAGCGCTACCCCGCCGACGTCGGCTGAGCACACGAAACCGACCGGATTCGATCGACCGAAAATCGGACAGCAATCACGGGATACGACCGGATTTCCGACGGCAACGGCAAGCAGTCTTGTGAGAGAACATTCGACTAAGCCATTGCCATCAAATGGTTTGTACTCAACCCACCGCGAACGGCCCGCTTCTCGCCGTGCACGCGGCCATGATCATGCCGCTCAGCGTCAACAAATCAGTCCTCATCGTCGAAGATGAGCAGTCCATCCGCGATGTCCTCGTCGAGCTGTTCGAGGTCGAGGGCAACGTGGTCAGCTCGGCGGAACTGCTCCCGGAAGCCCTTGAGCGCCTGCGCACTCAACGCTTCGATCTCGTGGTGACCGACCTCCGGTTGGGCGGCAAGCGCGACGGCGGATTGCAGGTGATGGCCCTCGCCGGCATGCTCTCGCCTGACGCCATGGTGCTGGTGCTCACCGCGTACCCCGACGATTCGAACCGTCAAGCGTCGCTCCGCTTGGGTGCGCTGCACTTCCTGGAAAAGCCGGTTGACCTCGCCACGATCGCCCAATTTGCCGCGACGATCGGCGTCGGTTCCGCCTTCACGCCGACCGGGCGAGAGTAACGCTCCGCCGTACAGCAGTCGCGCCATCAGTTGCGTGAGCACACGGCCCCGAACCAGCGTATATTGCCCTCCCCATGGCCGAGTCTCCCGTCCCTCTTCTTCGCGCTCACGCGCGGAATGCTCCGTGGAATGCCCGCGGGCTCGCGGCCCACGCCGCTGCTCTGGTGGATTCTGCCGGAATGAAGCCCACCAACGCGTCAGCGCGGGCCGCGCCCAGCGCGCGTGCCGTGCGCTTCTACGTGGCGAATGGCCTGCTCGATCGGCCGGAAGGCGCGGGAACGGCCGCCACGTACGGCTATCGGCATCTGCTGCAACTGCTCGCCATCAAGATTCGCCAGCGCGAAGGGCAGACGCTGGACGCCATCAAGAAGGAAATGCGGGACGTCACCGGCGATGCGCTCGAGCGGCGCGTCGCCGTCTCGCTCGCGCCGGCGCTGACGCTGCAGATGGATTCCAGCGCGCCGAAGCAGAATGGCGTGGCCACCTGGCGGCACGTGCCGATCGCCGACGGCGTGGAACTACATGTTCGGGACGACTCCCCGGCCGCGCGCGACGACCTGCTCGTCTCACTGCGTGACATGCTGCGCCACACGCTTGGCCGGAACGACTTCGGGACCTGATCCGAATCGCGGGGGGTTGATCCGGTCAGGCCCCCGCCGGTCCGCACGTCGCTGTTCGTCCCCCCTCTGTATCCAATTCCTGCTGCATCTTCTTCGCGTCGCGTGATGCCTCTCCCGGGCAGCGCACCACGCGGTGCCTTCTTTCGTGTGCACTCATGGCATATCGCGTTCTCGTCACCGACGATGTCGATCCGGAAGGACTCGCCCTGCTGACGGCCGAGCCCGATTTGCTCGTTGATGAAGTCCCCACACTGCCCAAAGATGAGCTGCTGCAGCGCATCGGCGACTACGACGCCATTGTCGGGCGCAGCGCCACCCGAATCTCGGCCGAGCTGCTGCGCGCCGCGAAGAAGCTGCGGGTCGTCGGCCGTGCCGGCGTCGGCGTCGACAACATCGCGCTCGAGGTCGCCACGGAACTTGGCGTGGCGATCATCAACGCCCCCGCCGGCAACACAGTCGCCGTAGCCGAGCTGTTCTTCGGCACCGTGATCGGGCTGCTGCGACAGCTGCCCGCCGCCGCGCTGTCCATGCAGAACGGCGTGTGGGATCGCTCCAAACTCATGGGACGCGAGCTCAAGGGAAAGACGCTCGGCATTGTCGGCCTCGGCCGCATCGGCAGTGAAGTCGCCATGCGGGCGCACGCCTTCGGCATGACGGTGGTGGCGTTCGATCCCTACATCGCCGACGAACGCTTCACCGCCCTGCGCGTGCGACGCGCACCGTCGCTCGAGGCGCTGATCGGAGAGAGCAACATCCTCACGATGCACGTGCCGCTCAACGACGAAACGCGCGGCATGATCGGCAAACGGGAACTGGGTCGCCTCCCGGCCCGCTCGATCGTGGTCAACATGGCGCGCGGCGGCATCATCGACGAAACAGCGCTGCTGGCGGCGCTCGAAGCCGATCAGCTGCGCGGCGCCGTGCTCGACGTGTTCACCGCCGAGCCGCTCGCCACCGATTCACCGCTACGCACGGCGCCCAATCTGCTGCTCACGCCGCACCTCGGCGCCAATACCGTCGAAGCGCAGCGCAATGTGTCGCGCGACGTCTGTCTCGCCGTGCGCGATGCGCTGCTGCATAACGACCTCTCGAAATCGATCAACGTCGCCGGCGGGTCGGGCGAGTGGGGAGGCTTGCAGCCCGCTATGCTCGTGGCGCGTCGCGCCGCGGCCGTGGCGCGAGCCGTGCTGGCCGATCAGGGCATGCGCGCCGTGCGGCGGTTGACGCTGCGCATCGGTCCCGATCTCGCCCATGGTGCCGGTCCGCTGCTCGCGGCCGCAGCCGCGGGTGTGCTCGAGGGCGTGATCGAAACGGATCGTCTCAATCTCATCAACGCGCGCAGCCTCGCCGACGCCCGCGGCCTCGAACTGTCCGTCGGGGAATCCAGCGAACTCGGACACCCGCGCGCCATCGAAGTGGCGCTCGCCGGCGGCATGCAGCAGCTGGCCGTGGCCGGTGTGGCGCCGGAAGACAGCACGCCACGTCTCACGCGCATCGGCCAGTTCCACGTCGATGTGAATCCACGACAGACGCTGCTCATTCTCACGAATCACGACGTGCCCGGTGTCATCGGACGCGTCGGCACGCTGCTGGGTGAACGCAAGGTCAACATCGCCGAGTATCACCAGGCGCGGTTGGCGCAGGGCGGCGATGCGCTGGCGGCGATCTCCGTCGACGGCACGGTCAGCGAAGACACACGCAAAGCGCTGCTCGAACTGCCCGACGTGCTCACGGCCAGCGTGGCGCACTTCGGCGCTGAGTAGGCGAGCGCATCGATGAGCATCGCCAGCGATCTCACGACCGTCGACCTCGACATCCGTCGGGCGTTTGCGCGCGACGCATCGGGACTCGAAATGATTCCCGATGCGGTGGCGCGTCCGACCAGCATTGACGAAGTCGCCGAGCTGCTGCGCGAGGCCACCTCGACGCGCACGGCGGTCACCGCCGCCGGATGGCAGTCGAGCACGACCGGCGCCTCCATCACCGACCACGGCCTGCTGTTGTCGTTGCGTGGACTGGAGACGATCGGCGACGTGGACACCGACCTGCGCAGCATTCGCGTGGGGCCGGGCGCGATCGTGGCGGATGTGCGCCGGGCCGCCGAGGCGGCCGGCCTGCTCTTCACCCCCGATCCCACCAGCGAAGAAGAATCCACCATCGGTGGCGCGATCGCCTGCAACGCCTCCGGCGCCCGCTCGTTGCGCTACGGCGCCACGCGCCCTCACGTGCGGGCGATCACGGTGCTGCTGGCCAGCGGAGAGCGGCTCGACCTCCGTCGTCCGCAGTTGGAGAAGAACACCGTGGGCTATCCGATTGCGCACGATCCGGTCGATTGGTTCGTCGGCAGTGAGGGCACCCTTGGTGTCGTCGTGGAAGCGGAGCTCGCGCTGCACGCGCTCCCCGCGCAGGTGCTTGGTCTCATGGTCCCGTTCGAGCGCGAAGACGACGCGCTGGCGTTCGTCGTGTCGGCCCGCCGTTCCACCGCCGTGCACCCGCGCTGCCTCGAGTTCTTCGATCAGGGCGCCATGGACATCGCGCGCACGGCGGAAGGCAGCACGGGGTGGGCCACCAACGCCACGGCCATGGTGTATGTCGAGGAGACCGGCGCCGACGAGGCGCAGCCCGACGATGAACTGCCGCTCGAAGCATGGCTCGAACTCGCCGACGCGCACGCCGCGCTCAGCGCCGACATTCGCGTGTACGATTCATCCACGGCCCTGCGCGAAGCGCGACATCTGCGTCATGCCGTGCCGGCCACGATGAACGAACGAGGTGCCGCCCGGCGACCGTTCGGCGGCCGCAAAGTCAGCACCGACTGGGCCGTCCCGTATCCGCGACTCGCCGAGGCGCTGCACATCGCGCGACGGTTTGCCGCTGACGCCGGCGTCACGTCGGGCATCGCGTACGGGCACGCCGGCAACGGCCATCCGCACCAGAATTTCATTGCGCAGAATGCCGAAGAATTGCATCGCATCGAACGCGTGGTTGAGGCCACGCTGCGCGAAGTGATCGCGATGGGCGGCACGGTGGCCGCCGAGCACGGCATCGGTAAACTCAAACGCCGATGGCTGCCCATGCAGGCCAGCCCTGCCCAGCTGCGCGTGATGCACGCCATCAAGCGCGAATTCGATCCCCTCGGTCTGCTGGCGCAAGGCAACGTCCTATGAACACCATGACCACGACGGCTCGGTCCGTCGATCTTCGACGCCCACGATTCAAGACGGTCATTTTCGATGTCGACTCCACGGTCTGCGCGATCGAGGGGATCGACTGGCTCGCCGCGCGACGCGACCCCGACGTGGCCCGTGAGAGCGAAGCGCTCACGGCACAGGCCATGGCCGGAGAGATTCCGATCGAGGCGGTGTACACCCGGCGCCTCGAGCGCATCCGTCCCACGGCCGGCGAGCTGATCTCGCTGGCGGAAGCCTATCGGGAGTCGCTGCAACCCGGCGCGAAGGAACTCATCACGTTGTTGCAGCGCGCCGGCTGTCAGGTGCACCTGCTCAGCGGCGGGTTACGTATCGCCATCGTGCCGATCGCATTGCAGTTGGGCGTGCCCACCGATCGCGTGCACGCCGTGTCGCTCACCCGCGACAGCGACGGCACCATGAGTCTGCTCGATGGCGATCAGCCGCTGTCCACGCAGCGCGGCAAGCCGCTCACGGTACATCAACTCGGGTTGGCCAAACCGACCGTCATGATCGGCGACGGTTCCACCGATGCGGCCGTTCGTGGTGTCGTCACGGAGTTCATCGCCTACACCGGCGTCGCGCGCCGCGAGAACGTGGTAGCTGTGGCCGACGCCGAAGCCGACAGCTTCGCCGCCTTGTATCCCTTGCTCTTCCAACCCGCCTCGTCGAGATAAGGCACCATGTCCGACTTCGGTACGTTCTTCCTGCCCGGACCCACCGAGGTGCGGCGCGAAGTGCTCGAGGCGATGCTGGCGCCGATGCTGCCGCACCGCGGCCCGATCTTCGAAGCGCTGTTCGCCCGCATTCAGGACGGGCTGCGTCCGATCTTCCGGACCACGCGCCCGGTGTACGTGTCGAGTTCATCGGCCACGGGACTCATGGAAGCCGCGATTCGTTGCGCGGCGCCGGGACCGATCCTGTCGATGGTGAACGGCGCCTTCAGTGAGCGGTTCGCGAATATCGCGCGGGCCTGCGGCCGCGAAACGCGCCTGATCGGCGGCGATTGGCATCGGGCCGTTCCGCTCGATGTCGTCGAGAGTGCCCTTCGCGAACGCCGCTTCTCGGCCATCACCGTGGTGCACTCGGAAACGAGCACCGGCACGCTGACGTCGTTGCCGGAGCTTGCCACCCTCGCGCACCACTACGGCGCGGCGGTGCTGGTCGACTCGGTCACCGGTCTCGGTGGCGTACAAGTCGAAACCGATGCCTGGGACCTCGACTTCGTGCTCACCGGCTCGCAGAAAGCGCTCGCGTTGCCGCCCGGCCTCGCCTTTGGCGTGGCCTCCGCGCGCTTCATCGAACAAGCCCGCCAAGCGACGGCGCGTGGCCTCTATTTCGACATGGTCGAATTCGAGGAGTTCGTCCACAAGAACCAAACGCCAAGCACCCCGGCGATCTCGCTGCTGTACGCCACGGCGGTACAGGGCGAACACATCGCGCGCGAAACCATCGAGGCGCGCTGGGCGCGTCACACCGAGATGGCCAACATGACGCACGCCTGGCTGCGAGACCTGCGCGACGGAACCGGCGAGGCGTTCTGCGTGTACGCCCCCGAACACGCGCGCAGCAGCACCGTCACCGCGATCGCATTGCCCCCGACACTGAAAGGCGACGACATCGTGAAGGGGGTCGCCAAGCGCGGCTTCGTGATCGGCGGTGGCTACGGCAAACTCAAGAGCAGCACCTTCCGCATCGGCCACATGGGCGACCACACCCCCGATCGCCTCGCGCTGTGCCTCGACGCCACAGCGGATACCATTCGCGAGTTGCTGGCGAAGTAGATCGCAACAGCAACCGCTGGAACACGGAGAAGACGGATTCCGCGGATGACACCGATATGATCAGAAGCGCTTTTCATCATATCTGCGTGATTTGTGTAATCCGTTCACTCCGTGTTCCTGCCGTTGCCGTTTGTAGTTTGCTTTTTGCAGTTGCTCTTTGATTCCACGGCGACAGCGAATCCCACGTCATAACACCACCCAGAGACGCCCCATGACCGACGCCCTCGATTTCAGCGGCAAGCTCATCGTCATCACCGGGGTCGGTCGTGCCGGTCAGGTGGGTGAAGCCGTCGCGCTCGCGTTCGCGCAGCGTGGCGCGACGCTTGCCTTGCTTGATGTGCAGCCGGCCGAGGTCGAAGCCCGCGCGGCGTGGCTCACGGCACAGGGATTCACCGCG
>CAITQY010000416.1 GCA_903894655.1 uncultured Gemmatimonadota bacterium | reverse complement strand
TTCGTGCGCGTTGCCGTCGGTTCGCGTAATCCCGTCAAGCTCGCTGCCGTCCGTGCCGTGCTCGAGCGTGTCCAGCCCGCGCTGCAGATCGAGGGCGTCGAGGTGCAGAGCGGCGTGCCCGATCAGCCGATGGGCGATGAGCAGACACAGCGCGGCGCCCGGAATCGCGCCATCGCCGCACTCCAGCTCACCGGTGCCGAGCTTGCGGTGGGCCTCGAGGGTGGCGTGGTTGAGCTCGCCGATGGCCGCATGCGCAGTTGCGCTTGGGCCGTGGTGGTCGATCGCGATGGCCGTGAGGGCATGGGCGGTTCGCTGTCGATGCCGCTTCCGGAGCTCGTCGCGGCGCGAATCCGTGCGGGCGATGAGCTGGGTCATGCCATGGACGCGATCGCCAACGTCGTGGGGACGAAGCATGGCCGCGGTGCCGTCGGCATCCTGACGGCCGGACTGATCGACCGGCAGGGGGCCTATGAACCGATGGTCGCCTACGCGCTGGCGCCCTGGTTGGCGCCAGCGTTCTTCGCGCCCGACGAGCGCGAAGACGTTCAGGACGTCCGGTAAACGAGTACCGGGGTATGGGTGTGGCGAATCACCTCATCCGCCACGCTTCCCAACACCATCCGCTTGAGTCCGCCGCGCCCATGTGTCGCCATGGCGAGTGCCCCGGCGGAGGTGCGGGTGGCTTCGTCGATGATGGCGCGCGATACGCTCATGTCGGTGACGGCGTGGATGGTCGTCCCCGGCGGGCACTCGCTCGCCATGCGCGCGAGATACGCATGACGCCCTGTCTCTTCGAGCGCCATCGCGCTGTCATCGGCGAGCAGCGCTTCGGCGCCGAACGGGGCCATCGGTACGGCGTGCGGGACGGCCACCGACAGGAGCGCCATCGTGAGCCCGGCCGCCTCGGCGAAGGCGCTGGCGTGGGGAAGGATCGCCTCGGCAAAGGGCGATCCATCGAGGGTGACGATCAACGTGCCCACCGGCAGTTCCGGCGGCGCGTCACTGCCCGACCCGCGCACGAGGTAGACCGGCGTGGTGGTACGGGTGAGATATGCCGTGGCGACGCTCCCGAGGCGAAGCCGCTCGAAGCCGCTGCGACCGTGCGACGTCATCACGGTGAGGTCCACGCCTGCCGACTGCGCGTACTCGACCAAGGCCTCAATGATCGTGCCCTCAAGCAGCACCCCCGTGGCCGAGATGCCCTGCGTCGCGAGCTCGGCCAGCGCGGCGTCGAGCGCCGCCCGATCCTGCAGCCGGTGTTCGCTGATCAGTTCCGCGTCGTACACGGGGATCGCCACCTCACCCGGCACGAAGGGGATGTAGGCGCTGGGATCATGCACGAGCGCCAGGGTCAGGCGGGCGCCGCATCGGCGGGCCAAGGCCACGGCGACGGGCAGGGCACGGGCGCTCAGTGCCGAGCCGTCAAACGGCACGAGAATGGTCTTGTACATTGTACGACGTTGCACGCCCGGGGGTGTTCCCGCCATAGGGAATCCCCCGACAGATGGTCACCGTTCTGCTGGGAATCTCATGACGGTATCGCGTCCCTTTGTCACGCACGAGCGCGTCCGCTGGGCTGATGTGGATCTCGTGTCGATCATGCGCTTCAGCGCGTTTCCACGCCTCATTGAGATCGCCGAGCAGGAGCTGCTGCGGGCGGCGGGCCTGCCCTACGCCACGCTCTTCGACAATCCGACCATCTGGATGCCGCGCCGCCGTCTGGAAATCGACTATTTCGCACCGGCCCGTCTCGACGATGAACTGGCGCTCGTCACGTACGTGTCGCGGATGGGTGAGACGTCGCTCACGCTGCAGGTGGACATCCGTCACGCCACGCGCAACACGTTGGTCGCGGCCGCGACCAT
>CAITQY010000415.1 GCA_903894655.1 uncultured Gemmatimonadota bacterium | reverse complement strand
TCCCTCGGCGGTGAAGTCGTCGGTGAGCGGCTCGGGACCGATGGCCGGCAGCACGAAGGTGCCCGGCGCATGGAGGCGCACGACGCCGAGGGCCCGGCTATCCACCAGCGACACCCGCACGCCGCAGGTCGTTTCCAGGCGGACGCGCTCGTGGCGAGGGGGCTCGTCACCGACGCGGGTGAACTCCCAATCGCCGGTCATCCGGAAGTGCACCTCCAGAATCGCCCCGTCGTTCAGATGCACCAGCTGGATCTTGGCCCGGCGCTCCACGCGGTCGATCGTGAGCCCGGCGGCGGCCCGGCGGGCCACGTCGGGCAGGTACTTCTGCTGGGAGGGGTGCAGCGCCTCGAGGCTGGCGATCACGCGTCCGGCCACCGCGCGGCGCAGTCGCGTGGCGGCGAATTCGACTTCGGGCAACTCGGGCATGCGACGTGGTCGGAGGCGGCGGGTGGACGAGTTCGGGAGCGAACGACGGCGGGGTTGGCGGCAGCCGGCGGCACTGTCGCGGCACCATCCCAACTGTAATGCCGAAGGACACTTGGAAGTTCTGGGATCACAAATACGTCGGCGATTTCCTCTTGCGTTCCGACAGGAGACCCGTACTTTATCCACATTCCATCCACACCTCTGGGGTACCGTTATCCATTCTCCCCGATCGCTCAAGTACGAGTACGAGCTTTACGTCGAACGTGAGATCGAGGACTACAAGGACTCGGTGTCGCGCGGCGCACTGCTCAAGATCGGCGACGAAGCCGTTGAGGTGCTGCGCAAGCAGGATCAGATCGCGCTCACTGAAATGGTCGTGTGGCAGGAAGTCGACCGGCTGATCACCAAGCGCCTGCGACTGCCTACGTACGCCACCTGGAAGCGTCGGCGTCTCAAAATGCTCGAGCAGTACCAGACGCCTGAGCACTGGGGCATCGACCCCAACGCGATGCTGGTCCGCGCCTTGTCCAACTCGAGTGATCGGCATGTGCTGGTGGCCGGAGCGGAGCGTGAAGGCCCCGCGTTGTATCTCGCGGCACGTGGGTGCGCCGTGACCGCCGTGGAGCCCGCCGTGGACGCTGTAGAGCGTGTCGTTCGGGCGGCGGAAGCCGCCGGGCTGACCGAGCGGGTTCGGGGCTACTGCGCCGATCTTGGTGGCTGGGCGCCCGACGTGGCATTGCATGGCGTCGTCTGCTCACCCACCGCATTCGCCGGCCTCACGATGCAGGATCGTGCGCGCGTGATCGAAGTACTGCAGAGCGCCACCGTCGACGGCGGCGTCCATCTCGTGGAAACGATCGCCGCCGGCACCGAAAGCATGCACGGTGGCTTCCCGCTGGAAGAGCTGCGCTCGCGGTACCGCGGATGGACGATCTCGGTTGAGAAGACGGTGGGGCTGCGCGAAACGTTCATGGCGCGCAAAGACGTCGCCGTCGCCTAAAGGCTCGCGACCAGGGAACCAATCCCGATGTGTGTCGTTTGCACACGGCAGATGCGAATTTGTGACGTGTCAGTAGGACACCGCCGACGGGGCTCACGTCGGCGTTTGTTTTTAAGTGATTCATTAGCAAAGAGTTACGAATTCATCACGGCTGGCACTGAGCGTGCTATGGAGTACGGTGATCGGTCGCATTCTGTGCGACCCTGCCGCACTCACACTCGGGGTTGAGGATCACCCACCATGCGTCTCAAAGAGTCAGCCCTCGTGCTCCAGCAGCGCGAGCCTATGGGGATCGTGATCGCCGATGGTGGCCCCGGCGATCGTCCGTCGCGTTTTGCCGCCTTCGTGTGGGGTCCTGTGCCCGACGATGAGCCGCTGGACATCATGCCCATGCAGGAGTTCGTCGGCGCTTCTTGACGGACATCGCAGACGATCGTGGAAACGTGAAAGGCGCCGGCAGACATGCCGGCGCCTTCGCGTTTATACACCTGCAAACGGCACGAACGGCTGATTACTCGGCGGCAGGCGCCGGAGCGACAACCTTCTTGGCGCGCTTGGTGGCCTTGCGGGCTCCCTTCTTGGCGGCCTTCTTGGCTCCCTTCTTCGCGACCTTCTTCGTGGCCTTCTTCGTGGCCTTCTTCGCGACCTTCTTGGCGCCCTTCTTTACGGCCTTCTTGGCAACCTTGCGGGTCACCTTCTTGGCGGTCTTACGGGTCGCCTTCTTGGCCGCCTTCTTCACCGACTTCTTCGCGGCCTTCTTTGCGCCCTTCTTCACGACCTTGCGGGTCGCCTTCTTCGCGACCTTACGGCCACCCTTCTTTGCCGCCTTCTTGGCGGCCTTCTTGGCAGGAGCCATTTCGAAAATCCTCTCGAGGAGGTTTAGTTCGCACCCCCTTTCCCCCGGTGGAAAGGTGAGCTCACACAAGACGCGGCGCATGCACCGCGGTCTTATGCGCTACACGGCCCCCAGAGGAGTCGTGCAGGTGAGTGTCCGCGTTGAGGAGCGACGGGACCAGGTAGCAGCAGAGCGCAGCGCAGGAACGCGAGGAGCGTAACGCGGCCGCATCAGGCGTTCACGAATGACGGGGGAGATACGCGCGAGGCAACGAATACCGCATCGAATGCCGATGGTGTCGTGGGAGGCGACGACACGAAGACCGCGCGGCTCACGCGTCGCTACGGCGACAGCGGAGCATGCCGTCGCTCCGCGCATAGGCGCGAGCAGCGACGACGAAACCGTGGTCTGAACCGAACTGCGGTTCGCCACGCCAGAGGTGGTCGCCAGAGCGACCGTGGACTGCTCGAGGAACTCGTGCCGCTTTATGGCCACGCGTTGCCGATGAGGATTGCGCACCCTGTTGCCGTGTTGCGGGAACCACGGACGCCCGGATGTGGACAGAACACGCAAGTCGTTGAATTCACGCGAATATACGCGTGGATAATTCAAGTGCGCAATAGCGCGTATAAAGAACGCGCGCGATTAGTAGTAATCCGATGTCGCCGCCGCGCCGAAATCCGGCCTTCCACGCGCTCCGTACGGGTGCGACGTTTCGCATTCTGACGAGCACGACGATCTCTCTTGGGAGCGACATGAAAGCGCTGGTGAAGCAAACGGCTGGGCGTGGCCTGACTCTGGCCGAGGTGCCGGAACCCACGATCCGCGACGACGAGGTGCTCATTCGCGTGCGCAGCGCCGGCGTCTGCGGGACCGACGTGCACATTTACGAGTGGGACGCCTGGGCCGCTGGTCGCTGCAAGCCGCCGTTCATCTGCGGCCACGAGTTCGCCGGCGACGTGGTCGCGGTCGGCAGCTTCGTCGAGAGCGTCAAGGTCGGTGACCGCGTCACCGCCGAGGGACACATCGTCGACGAGCGCTCGCTGTTCAGCCGCACCGGCAATGCACATGCCGACCCGTCGACCAAGATCATCGGGGTCGACCGCGACGGCTGCTTCGCCGAGTACATCGCCATGCCCGCCACCAACGTCTGGCACCTCGACGATTCGATCAGCTACGACATCGGCGGCATTCACGATCCGATGGGCAATGCCTTTCACACAGCGCTCACCGCGAACATTCCGGGCGCGGTCGTGCTCATCACCGGCTGCGGTCCGATCGGCGCGTTTGCCGTGGGCATCTGCAAAGCCGCCGGTGCCGCCCGCATCATCGCCACCGACGTGAACCCCAAGCGTCTCGAGCTGGCCCGCACCATGGGCGCGCACGACGCCGTGCATCCCGATGATGCCAAGGCCGCCGTCATGAAGGCCTCCGACGGCATCGGCGCCGACGTCGTACTCGAAATGTCGGGGGTCCCCTCGGCCGTGCATCAGGCGTTCGCGCTTTGCCGCCCAGCCGGACGCGTCAACATGCTGGGCATTCCATCCAAGACGATCGACATCGATTTCGCCACCGAGATCATCTTCAAGGGCCTCACGATCTACGGCGTGGTCGGCCGTCGCATGTACGACACGTGGCACCAGATGTCGCGGTTTGTCGCCTCCGGCAACTTCGATCCGACCCCCGTGATCACGCACCGCCTCCCGCTTGAAGCGGTCGATGACGCGATGCACCTGATCAAGTCCGGCGACGCCGGCAAGATCATCTTCCAGCTGTAAACCGGGCTTCCCCATGTCACTCAAGACGGAACTGCAGGCCGAGCTCGACGCGCTCAAGGGCGCCGGCACGTACAAGCGCCTCAACTACCTCGAGTCGCCGCAGGGCGCCCGCGTGCGGATGGAAGGACGCGGCGAGGTGATTGTGCTGTCGTCCAACAACTACCTCGGCCTCGCCAACGAACCGGCGGTCGTCCAGGCCGGCATTCACGCGCTCGAGCAGTACGGCGCCGGTACGGCCTCGGTTCGCTTCATCTGCGGCACCTTCGCGCTCCATCGCGAGCTCGAGACCGCGATCGCCCGGTTCGTGGGCACCGAGGCCTCGCTCTCGTTCGTATCAGCCTGGAACGCCAACGAAGCGCTCACACCGACGATCGCCCGCGAAGGGGACTTCGTGGTCTCCGACGCGCTCAACCATGCCTCGATCATCGACTCGGTGCGGCTGGCCAAGTCGATCACCAAGTGCACGACGGCGGTCTACAAGCACAGCGACATGGACGACCTCCGCGAGAAGTTGCGCGGCGCGAAAGACGCCAAGCGGAAGATCATCTGGACCGATGGCGTGTTTTCCATGGAAGGATCGATTGCCAAGCTCCCCGAGATCCTGCAGATCGCCCGCGATCATGACGCGATCGTGATCATGGACGACTCGCACGCCACCGGCGTGCTGGGCAAGACGGGACGCGGCACGGCCGAGCATTTCGGGGTGCTCGGCGAGGTCGACATCATTACCTCCACGCTCGGCAAGGCACTCGGCGGCGCGGCCGGCGGATTCATCGCTGGCCCGGCGGCGCTGTGCGACATGATGACGCAGCGCTCGCGGCCGCAGCTGTTCTCCAATGCGCTTCCCCCCACGGTCACCGCCAGTTCACTGGCGGCCGTGGAGTTCACCGAAGCGCACCCCGAACTGGTCACCAAGCTGCACGACAACGCCGCGTACTTTCGCGCGGCCATCCAGGAGGCCGGCTTCCATCCGCTTCCCGGCGAAACGCCGATCATTCCGATCATTGTGGGCGAGACCGCCTTGGCCATCCAGGTCAGCGACATGTTGCTCGACCGCGGCGTGTTCGTGACCGGCTTCGGCTTCCCGGTGGTGCCCAAGGGGGAGGCGCGCGTGCGCTGTCAGGTGAGCGCGGCGCACAGTACGGATGACCTTGATGCGGTGATTGCGGCGTTCAAGGACGTGGGGAAGATCGTCGGCTTGCTGCCATAGTCCAGCAAGCTGGTGCACCCGAGACTCCGGACTTTGACT
>CAITQY010000414.1 GCA_903894655.1 uncultured Gemmatimonadota bacterium | reverse complement strand
GCTTGTGAACGTATCCGGCGATCTGCATGAAGGGCCCGGGCAGTACAAGGGTTTTGCATAGATGCGGATCGAGACGATGGTTAATCGCTACCTCGAGGAGCAAGGTGCGCTCGTTCCGGCGGCTGCGCTGAGTGCGGATCTTGGTGCAATCCGTCTGGCACTGGAGTCGGCGCTGGCGGAACTGCGTTCAATCTCGGCGGGACTTCAACTGCCCCAGCTCAGCGATTTGTCCACGCGTGAAATTGCGGCCCGCGCGGTACGCGATTTCGAATCCAAGACCGGCCGCACCGTGGACATCACTGCCACGGGGGACGCTGCAAATGTGTCGTTGCCGGTGAAGATCACCCTCTATCGGCTGCTGCAGGAATCGCTGGCGAACGGTTACCGCCACGCCGATGCCATTGACCTTCGCGTTGCGCTGGCGCACAGCGACAGCAACTTGCATATCGAAGTGAGCGACGGGGGCGGCGGCTTTGACGTCAAGGCGAAAGCACTCGATGGAGGTCTTGGTCTGACGGGCATGCGCGAACGTGTCGAGGCGCTCGGCGGTACCTTCGAATTGGACGCGGCACTCGGCAAGCGAACACACATACGCGCAAAGATTCCCCTGCGTGTTCCGGGGGCCGGCGATGAGTGACGGAATCGAAGTTCTGGTGGTTGATGACCATCCCTTGTTCCGCGAAGGGGTGGTGCATTCGCTGCGCGCAGAGCCGGGTATTGTCGTGGCGGGATACGCGGCTTCCGGTGAGGAGGCATTGCGGCTTACGCAGGAACTGATGCCTGACGTCGTGCTCCTCGATATCAGCATGCCTGGCTGGGGTGGGCTCGTTACTGCAGAGCGTATCGCCACGGCGTGCCCGGCGACAGCCATCGTCATGCTTACGGTATCCGAAGAGCAGGACAATCTGCTCGCGGCGTTGAAGGCCGGCGCACGCGCCTATGTGCTCAAGGGCGTTTCCGCGCAGGAACTCGCTCGCGTCGTGCGTGCGGCGGCCGCGGGCGAATCCTATGTATCTCCATCGCTGGCCTCGGCAATGCTGGTTTCCCTCACGCGAGGCCGCGCACCCGACCCGCTGCAAGAATTAACCGTGCGGGAAAAGGAGATCCTCGGACTGCTTGTTCTTGGGCTGACCAATCGCGAGATCGGAAGTCGACTCGCGCTCGCCGAGAAGACGATCAAGCATTACGTAACAAACATTCTGCAGAAGCTGCAGCTACGCAGCCGTGTCGAGGCGGCGTTGTTCGCGGCAGGGCATCTGAAGTCCGGAACCTGAACAGATTTCCCGGCGGTGCCGGCCGGGAATCGTTATTGATAGGGAAATTTGATGCAAAGAAAAGAGGGAATGTCGCAGCTTACATGCAACACGGTCGCCGGTCCTGTGGAGGATTGTCAGTTGCGGGGCGCGGCTCTGGGTATGCAACTTTCCGAGCCGGAGTCCGAGCTCTACGTTCGCTACGTGCGCGCGCTGGCGGTGCTCTGTGAATGTTCGGCTTACGTAGATGATACGGACTATCTCGATCTAATCGATGAGTTGCTTGCCGATGCCTGCAGGAGTTATCCGCTGACGACGCGCCAATTTGGCATGCGACGGGAGATCGCGTCCGTGTATGTGCTTGAGGACAGCTGATGGGCGCGGGGGTCAGCGGTTATGCATTGACCGAAAGGCGGCGTCTTCGCTACGGCACCCGCGGAGGCGCTTCGTCAGCGCGCAGAACCCCGGGGCGGGCGATCAAACGGCCGGCCGAGTTCGGTGAACGTATCAGAATGAGCACCAACAATATACTTTCGGCGACTGCAGCGATGGTTGCACGTTTGCATGGACTGGAAAGGGGGGGTGTGCAGCATCTTGATGTTGGTGCCGGTAGCGGTGATCTGATCGAGTTGTTGCGCCAGAAGCATCCGCGGTTGAGCAGCGTGGCCTGTGACTGTACCGATGAATTGATTCGGGTGCCGGACGTTGTCGTTACCTGCGTTGATCTGAATACCGAGGCCCTTCCTTACCGTGAAGCCAGTTTCGACCTTGTGACCTGTACCGAAGTCATAGAACATACCGAGAACTTTCGCAGCCTGCTGCGCGATAGCTATCGTGTATTGCGGGCCGACGGCACGCTGGTGCTCACGACCCCCAATGTCCTGAATCTCAAGTCGCGTCTGCGCTACCTTTTCTTCGGATTTTTCAACTTGTTCGGGCCGCTGCGCCACAGGGAGACGTTACGACACACCTGCGAGGGGCACATTTCTCCAGTCAGCGTTTACTACCTCGTGCATGCGCTCAGGGG
>CAITQY010000413.1 GCA_903894655.1 uncultured Gemmatimonadota bacterium | reverse complement strand
TTCGCGGCGCTCCGCATCGATTGCAGCACGGGGCGAGACTCCTTGGGGCGGAAAAGCTGGATAAAAAGAAAGGCACACGCACCTCCATGGGAGAGGCGTATGCCGAAGAGTCCTATAAGGTAGCCGCCGCGCGTCGCGAATAGCAAGACGAGCGGAGACGATGTACCACTTCACCACGAATGACTTCCCGGATCGGTCATATTCTATAAGTTGCTCCGGGGGCCTGCCACCCTGACGCAACGGGCGCCTCGCATCGGGCCGGGAAACATCACCATGAGGGCACTGGACGGATGAGCACTGCTGCCCGGATCGACGAACTCCGGAAAAAGTTCGAGGAAAACCCGCGTCGCTTCTTCGCCCCCTTGGCGAATGAGTTGCGAAAGGCCGGAAATCTCGCTGAGGCGATTGCCCTCTGTCGGGAATTTCTGCCCAAGCAGCCCGAGCATATGAGCGGGTACATCGTGTTTGGTCAGGCACTCTACGAATCGGACGATCTGTCCGAGGCCCGTATCGTGTTTGAGCAGGCGCTGTCCCTCGACCCGGAAAACCTGAAGGCTCTCCGCCACCTCGGCGACATCGCCAAGTTGGAAGGGGACACCGCTGGGGCGCGCCGCTGGTACGAGCGTGTCCTCGAAGCCGACCCGCGTAACGACGATATTGCCGCCCAGTTGGCGACGCTCGTCACGCCGCTGTACGTCGTACCGGTGGTTCCTGAGCCCCACTCGTTTATCGGCGCCATTCCGACGCCAGATGCCGCGTTGCGTGCGGTGGATTTCGACGACATCAATGCTCGTCTACGGGAGCCCGTCGTGTCGCCGACGGTAAGCGTCGAGCCTCCGGTCGATTTGCCCGTGCCGGTGTCCGCTCCGGCGGTTCGCGAGGACGCGCTTCTCGACCTCGACGCGATCGAAGCGGCCGGTGCGCATGTCGAGACTGAGGCCGCCGTACAGGCGCCTGCCGATGATCTGTTTGGTTTCGGCGAAACGGGGGTGGAGGAGCTCCCGTTTGAGGAAGGGCTCATCGCACCGGAATGGCCCGATACGTCGGCACTGGTCGCGCGGATCGGGACACCGCGCCCGGTCACCCCGTTGCTTGTCTCGACCATGACGCCGGACGCGGTCGCGGCCTTCGGGGTTGAATCGAGGGATCCGCGTCTGGCGCCCGCGCTCGATGAGGAGGTCTTTGCGGACATCGAAGCTCAGTTCGACCAAGCCAACGAGCCGACGGGACAGGCCGCGTCCGACACGGACACCGAGGCTTCAGCGTTCGTCGACGACGCGGCCACACCGGTCGACGGTGGACTCGAATCCACGGCCACCGTGACCGCCGAGTGGCCAGAGGTGTCGGCACTCTTCGATGACGAGACCACGGGCATCGCCGAGACGGCGTATGAGTCGGATCCGGTCGAGTCCAATTTCGCCGACGTTCTGCATGAAGAGCACAACCCGGCGTTCGTGACGGAGACGATGGGGGAGCTGCTCGTGTCCCAAGGGTTTACCGCCCGCGCGCTGTCGGTCTACGAGGAGCTGGTGCGCCGGCGTCCGTACGATCCCGTGTTGACGTCGCGCCTCACCGAGCTGCAGGAGCGACTGGCGGCCGACGCAGCCCCCGTCACGCGCGTGTTCCCAACGCCCGGGCTCGCGACGCCTGCGTTCGTCGCCAGCGTGACGCCGTTCGCCTCACCGCGGCTCGCCACGCCGTTGTCCGCCACGCCGATGTCGTCGACCGCGTACGAAGCGGCGGTGTCCGATGAGGAACCGGTCGCACGCGTGACGGCGCGTGAACAATTCGCTCGACTCGCGACGCGTCGGGTACCCCGCCGTACTCCGCCGCGCGCGTCGGTGGCAGTTGAATCGCCGGCTGAGGGGTTGGCGTCGCTGTTCGGTGGCCATGCCCCCATGCACGATGATCTTGCCGCCCGCGCCCTTGCCGACGCGTTTGCACCGATTGCCGAGCTCAACCACGTGGGCGAGGAGCTCCCGTTCGAAGAAGCCATGCTCGGCGGTCCCGCGCGGACGGCCACCCCCATGCGCGCTGCGACGCCGATCGCTGCGACGGCGATCGCTGCGACGCCGATCGCTGCGACGCCGATCGCTGCGACGGCGGTCTCTGATGATGCCGGGCCGTTCTCGTTCGACCGGTTCTTCCCGGACCCTGCCACGTCGTCGACGTTGCCGCACACCCACACGCTTGGGGACGCACCGGGCCACACGCCGGCGAGTGCACCGG
>CAITQY010000412.1 GCA_903894655.1 uncultured Gemmatimonadota bacterium | reverse complement strand
TGGCGCGATGCAAGACTTCCGGAAGCTCCACGTCTGGCAGCGGTCCCAGTCGCTCACGGCTCAGGTCTATGGAGCGACGCGCACGCTTCGGGGCCGGGATGTCGTTTCGCTGCGAAGCCAAGTCACGAGATCGATGGCATCGGTCTCCGCGAACATCGCTGAAGGTGCCAACTCCGCAGGCCCACGGGATTTCGCGCGATACCTCCAGATGGCGATTGGCTCGGCGTCCGAAACCGAGAGTCATCTGGATCTCGCGTTTCGAATGGCGCTCATGCCAGCAGAGGACGTCATGCCGTTGATCGACGAAGTGGTCGCGATCCGCAAAATGCTGATTGTACTGCGCCGGCGCGTGCTCGAGAGCGGTGACTAGGAATGCCAACCGGCCGCCGACGCAGGGGGCATCGGCGGCCGGCAGACTCATGACCCGAAACTTCGACTCAAGACTCGAGACTCACGTGAGTACGGAGTATTGAGTAAAAGTTTGGAGTGGTGGGTGACTCGGAACCCGAAACTTCGACTCAAGACTCGAGACTCACGTGAGTGCGGAGTATCGAGTCGAAGTTTGGAGTCACGAGTTTTACCGTAAGAACCACGGGGCCAGCACCAAACTCACCACGCTCATCAACTTGATGAGAATGTTCATGGCCGGTCCGCTGGTGTCCTTGAACGGATCGCCCACGGTGTCACCCACCACGGCGGCCTTGTGCGGGTCGGAGCCCTTACCGCCCATGATGCCGCCTTCGATCATCTTCTTGGCGTTGTCCCACGCGCCGCCGGCGTTGGCCATGAACAGGGCCATCATCACGCCCGTGACCGTCGCACCGGCCAGCAATCCACCCAGCGCCGTGACGCCGAGGAACTTGCCGACGAGTACGGGGAGCAGGATCGCCACCAAGCCCGGTGCGATCATCTCACGAATGGCGGCCTTGGTCGAGATCTCGACGCAGCGCGCCGAGTCTGGCTTCACGCCCGGCTTGCCTTCGAGCAGCCCCGGGATCTCGCGGAACTGACGGCGAACTTCTTCCACCATGCCCTGCGCCGCACGACCCACCGCGGTCATCGTGGAGGCGCCGACGTAGAACGGCACCACGCCGCCCACGAACATGCCGATCACGACCATCGGATCGATCAGGTTGAGCACCGTCAGGTTCACGGCCGAGGCGTAGGCGGAGAACAGCGCCAGCGCCGTGAGGGCCGCCGAGCCGATCGCGAAGCCCTTGCCGATCGCGGCCGTGGTGTTGCCGAGGGCGTCGAGGCCGTCGGTGATCTTGCGGACTTCCGGTCCAAGATGGCTCATCTCGGCGATACCACCGGCGTTGTCCGAGATCGGACCGTACGCGTCGACCGACATCGTCACGCCGACCGTGGCGAGCATGCCCACCGAGGCGATCGCGATGCCGTAGAGGCCGGCCGAGGTGTACGACACCCAGATGGCCGCGCAGATGAGGATCACCGGCACGATGCAGCTTTCCATACCCACGGCGAGGCCGGCGATGATGTTCGTGGCCGGACCCGTC
>CAITQY010000411.1 GCA_903894655.1 uncultured Gemmatimonadota bacterium | reverse complement strand
TGCTGATCGACTTCGACCTGCGAGAAGTCGGTGTTGACGGTGAGATCGAGCGTGAGCGACGGCGTGACGCCGTACTTGAGATCACCGCCGATGTCGGCCTTGCTCCCCAGTGACGCGCTCGGCACCTGTGCACCCACGGAGTTGCCGGCCAGCGCGTATGGCTTGATCTGCAGGTTGCGCCCCTGCTTGAGCCCCGTGATGCCTTCCATCGTGCCGGCCTTCGACATGCGGTGCACGCGGTACTGTCGCTCGAGGGGCGCCCAGTACGACGTTTCGTTCACGCGACGCACACGACGGATGAAGTTGATGCCCCAGGTCTGCGGATCGCGTGTGGCGTCGAAGCGCAGCGTCTTGAGCGGGATCCGCATTTCCAGCGTCCAGCTCGAGTCGCGTTGCACCGTGCGCACAGTGGAGATGCCGTCCCACGCCTCGACGATGTTGCGCGAGTCGTTGAACGTCTGCTCGTCGCGCACCGCACCTTTCGGATTGATGAGGAACAGGAAGGAATTGCGCTTGTCGTTGAACGTGTCGAACACGACGCCAAAGATGTCGCTATTCGACGAGACGAAGTCGCGCTCGAGTCCGACCGTGATTGCCTTCTCCGGCTCCGGGTCGTAGTTGACGCTGGCGACGTAGAGATTGGTGGCGTCGTATAGCACGCGCACTTCGGTGCGGAACCGCGCCGGATAGCCGGTACTCGGCAGCTGCTGCACGAAATCGGTGAGCATGGGGGCGGCGGCCCAGGCGGCGTCATCGAGCGTGCCATCTACGACAATGGGGCTCGGGGCGCGCGCCGCGCGGAACGACGGCCGAGCCACCGCTTCCGGATTGACCGGCACCGCCGCACGGTCAAGGGCAGGGCCTTGGGCGCCAGCGGAGGGGGCGGCCAGCAGCAGCCCGGCGGCAAGTGACAGACATGAAAAACGCCGCGGCGTCGAGTGGTGAGGCATACTCGACACTACGCGGCGGGTGGGGCAGGTGCTGGGATGACACCCGAAGGGTTTACCCGGGCACTACGGACGGGCCGAATGGCCTCCGGCCGCTCTCCATGCCTTGTACTCCACAGGCATGCACACCGAGCACGGATGGTATCCGGCGGCGACGGCGGTGGCTTCGTCGGCGAAGAATACCCGCTGCTGGGCGTAGAGGGCGCCATTGGCGAGGGCGCGCCGGGCGAGCTTGCAGTCGAGGCGGCCGTACCGGCGTTCCTTGCGATAGCCGCCGACGGTGCCTTTGGTGGTGCCGGTGACGCGCGATCCGTCTGGACCAATCAGGGTGTAGAGCTTTTCCGTTTCCATTTGGGGAAAGCTAGCGGGTTGGGGGATGGGGGGCGGCAGCGGGGCGAGGTTGGCGAAAGATCTGTCTATGGTTACCATAAACTGACCACTTTTAACTGATGGGGATTTCGAGATGGACAACACACAGCTGGCGGCGCCCCCCGTGCCAATCGGCGCCACACAGATTTCAGCCAGCGTTTTCAAGGCCACCTGCCTCGAACTCATGGACGATATCGCCGCGACTGGCAGCGAAGTCGTGGTCACGAAGCACGGTCGACCCGTGGTGCGGGTGGGACCCGCGACCTTTTCGCCCGCATCGCCAGTTGGATTCATGCGGGGTACCATCGTTCGGCACGGTGATCTCATTTCACCGGACGATGAGAGCTGGGCCGCCTCGAAAACCGATCCGCTTCAGGCACGCAGGACATGAGCCCGGCCAGAAAGACGGCCGCTCGGGTGAAGGAGCCGTCGCCGCTTTATGTCGGACGCCCCGCGTTGTGGCGTGCCGTCGAGTTTCCCCTGCGCGATTCTCCGTTGCTGCTCGATACGCACGTCTGGCTGTGGACTCTCGACGGAACCGTCGGTGCGCTCGCCAAGCCCGCGATCCGGTTGATTGAGCGGGCGGCCGGAGCGGGCCGTCTGTTCGTGAGTGACATCTCGTTCTGGGAGGTCGCCATGCTGGTCTCGAAAGGTCGACTCGAACTCGCCGCCGATCCGTCGCGGTGGCTTCAGCGCGCTGCGTTGGCACCTGGCATTCAGCTGCTCCCGCTCACTCGCGATGTGCTGATCGAGAGCACACGATTGGCCGGTACGGCCCATGGTGATCCGGCCGATCGCATGCTGATTGCGCACGCGCAGCTCGTCGGTGCGTCACTGATGACATGCGACAAGGGCATTGTGGCCTACGCCGCGAGAACGCCGGGAGTCCCGGTGTGCGACGCGCGCTGATCGACCGACGGTGTTTGTTGCGGTGATCCCCCTCCTCGCCCCGGTCCTCCTGCTCGCGGCCATGCACTGGTCGGCGCAGTTTCTCGCACGGCAGTCGTCGCAACTGTTCGGCCGTCGCGTGCAGCTGTACCTGTTCGGGCTGCCGGGCACGATCGTGCACGAAGGGAGTCACGTGATCGCCTGCCTGCTCTTCGGCCATCGCGTACATCGCGTGAAGTGGTTCGATCCCTCGGGCGCGGATGGCGCGCTGGGGTCGGTCGAGCACTCGTACGACGCGTCCAGCGCGTATCAGCGCCTGGGCACGATCGTGATCGGTCTCGCGCCGCTGCTCGCCGGCGCGGCTGTGCTCCTGCTCGCAGCGCGGCTGCTGCTGGGGGTACCGGTGGCGCACATGGCCAACGTGGCCAACGTGGCCAATGTCGGGGTGTGGCGCTGGACGCTGTTCGCCTACGTGAGTCTGTCGGTGGGCGGGTCGATGCATCTGAGCGCGTCCGACGTGCGCGGCATGTGGCGCGGTGTGGTCACGCTCGGCATCTGGCTGGTGGCCGCGCTGCTGTTGTCGCTGGCGCTGTGGTGGACGCTGTCGCATGTCGCGCCCACGGTGTGGCTCACGGTGTGGCTCACCGTGTGGGCTGCGCACGTGGCGCCGGTGCTGCAGCAGGCTGCCAGCGGGATCGCGCGCGCCAGCGACGCACTCTCGGGCGCGCTGCTGCTGTCGGTAGCGGTGAACGTGGCGGGGGCGGTGCTGCTGTTTGTGGTGCGGCGGCTCGTGCGCATGGCGCGGTGATGCCAGCGGCGTAGCGCACCACCCCGAGATCCTGCAGTACCCGCTGGGCGGCGTTGTGGCCTCGCCGCGCCGTCGGTGAAATCCTTGGACAGCAGCGCCGCCACCCCCCAGATTGGCGGCATGATGATTCCATGGCCGCAGTCCTATCTCCCGCTGGGCACCCTGCTTCCGTCGGCCCTGGTGGCGGCGGTTCCCGTGATCGTGCTGCTCTCGCTTCTCGGTTTCTGGCACGTGCGCGCGCATCTGGCCGCGGTAGCGGGGCTCGTCGCCGCGGTGGCCGTAGCGGTGCTGGTGGCAGGGATGCCCACACCGATTGCGCTGGCGGCCGTGAGCTACGGTGCGCTGTACGGTCTCTTCCCGATCGGGTGGATCGTGCTGAACGCGCTGTTCGTATTCGCGATCACGGTACACACGGGGATGTTCGACGTGGTGCGCGACTCGGTGGTCTCCATCGCCGAAGACCGTCGCATTCAGGTGTTGCTCATTGCGTTCTGCTTCGGCGCCTTCGTAGAGGGGACGGCTGGTTTCGGCACACCGGTTGCCATCTCGGCGGCCATGCTGATTGGGCTGGGCTTCAAGCCGCTCCCCGCCGCCGGTCTCTCGTTGATCGGCAATACGGCGCCGGTGGCGTTCGGCGCGCTCGGTACGCCGATCATCGCGCTCGCCGGCGTGACGCAGTTACCCGTGAACGACCTGAGCGCGATGGTGGGGCGCCAGCTGCCGTTGTTCGCGATGCTGATTCCTTTCTGGCTGATCTGGGTGATGGCCGGATGGCGCTCCATCCGCGAAGTGTGGCCGGCCTGCGTGGTGGCCGGCGTGAGCTTCGGGGTGACGCAGTTTTATGTGAGCCAGCACTTTGGACCGACGCTGGTGGACATCAGTGCCTCGCTGGTGTCCATCGTGTCGCTGTTGCTGCTGCTGCGCGTGTGGCGCCCGCGCACGGTGTGGCGCTTTCCTGGCGAGGCCCCGCGCGTTGCCACCGACGCCGCGCCGCATCGCACCGCGCACGTGCTGCGCGCATGGATGCCGTGGGGCATTTTGTCAGTGCTGCTGTTTTTGTGGGGGCTGCCGGCCATGAAGGCGTGGCTGAACGCGCAATCACTGTTCACGTTCCCGGTGCCGTTCCTGCATCAGGCCGTGCTGCGCACGCCGCCCGTCGTGGCGATCGCGAAAGCGGAGGACGCGATCTTTACGCTGAACTGGCTGTCGGCCAGTGGCACGGCGCTGCTGCTCACGGGCCTGTTGTCGGGCGCGCTGCTGGGGATGGGGCCGCGGGCGCTGCTGCGCACGTATTGGGAGACGCTGCTCAAGGTGCGTGTCTCACTGCTCACGATCGCCGCGATGATGGCGCTGGGTTTCGTGACGCGCTACGGCGGACTCGATGCCACGATCGGGCTGGCGTTCGCGCGCACGGGCGTGCTGTTCGCCTTCTTCTCGCCGTTGCTGGGGTGGCTTGGGGTGGCGCTCACCGGTAGCGACACCTCCAGCAACGTGTTGTTCGGCAACCTGCAGCAGATCTCGGCGCAGCAGGTTGGCGTCTCGCCCCTGCTGGCCGCGGCCGCGAACAGCTCAGGGGGCGTCATGGGAAAGATGATCGACGCCCAGAGCATCGTCGTGGCCGGTGTGGCCACGGGGCAGCATGGTCAGGAAGGCGTGATCCTGCGCTACGTGTTCTGGCACAGTCTCGCGCTGGCGTGTCTGGTGGGCGTCGAGATCTTCGTTATGGCGCACTGGTAGCAGCGAGCGCCCGCTCGATGTCCGGAATCATGTCGCTCGGTGCTGTGGTGGGATCGAAGCGCTTGATGACTTGTCCATCGCGACCGATCAGGAACTTCGTGAAGTTCCACTTGATCGACGTGGTGCCCAGCAGGCCGGGCTTTTCGCTCTTCATCCACTCCCAGAATGGGTCGGTGGCATCGCCGTTCACGTTGAGCTTCGACGTGAGCGGGAAGGTGACGTTGTATTTCGTGCTGCAGAATTGCACGATGGTGGCTTCGGTGCCGGGCTCCTGCGCGCCGAACTGATTGCACGGGCAGCCGAGCACCGTGAGACCTTGGTCGTGGTAGCTGCGATACAGTGCTTCGAGGCCGGCGTACTGTGGCGTGAGTCCGCACTGACTGGCCACGTTCACCACCAGCGTGACGCCGCCCGCGAGCGACGACAGCGGCATCGCGTCGCCGGTAATGGTTGTGACCGCGAAATCGGAGAGAGTCTTCACGGACGGGCCGCCGTGGCGGTGAACGGCACGCTCATCATGCCCGGTCCCCACGACATTTCGATCGCGCCCCGCGTTGGGTTGATCGCGCGTACTACGATCGTGAACTCTTCCACGTGACTCGGCGTGGCCGACATCTGCATCGGTACGCGCGCGAGGTCGTTGGCGGCCGAGTACACCGTGCCCCACTGACCGACCTGCTTGTTCACGATGAGCCACGTGCCGGTGCGCGTGTGCTGCACGAACAACGTGTACGCGCCCGGCGGCACGACTACGTCTCCCATGGTGAGCGTGCGCGACGTGAACAAGTGCGTGGCGTCGTTGGCACCGGTGCGCCATACGGTATCGAACGGCACCAGCGTGCCGCCCCACACACTGCGGTCGCGCACCGACGGACGACCGTAGTCGACGAGCACCATGCCCCCCTGTCCGAAGGCACCGCGTGCGGTTTCGCGCAGCGACAGCGTGCCGGTGGGCTTCATGCTCTTGGCGATGGCGGCGATGTCGAGGCCACCGGCGCCGCGCGTGCCAACGGACTTGTTGGTGGTGAACGATCCGTCTACCGATTGGAGACGCTGGGTCGCGTCAAAGCGCAGGATCATCGCGTAGGCGCCACCGCGCATCCGCAACGAGTCGCCACCGGCGGGTGTGATGCCGGTGAAGCCAAGATTCCCGGTGAGGCCGAGCGCGGGAAGGGAATCAACGGCCGCCTTCGTCTTGGCGAGACCGGCCAGCAGTTCCGTGGGTCCGTAGATGAACGTCGGGAAGTTGATCATCGCCTGCTTGGCCGCGAAGGCACGGCGCGGCGTGCTGTCGGCGAACAC
>CAITQY010000410.1 GCA_903894655.1 uncultured Gemmatimonadota bacterium | reverse complement strand
GCACGCGATCGAGATACGGAATGGCGTCACCCGGCGAGTACTCCATCGCGACCCGCTTGCCCTGCACCAGCGAGGCGACCTCCGCCTCGAGCTCGCGCCAGCCGCTATAGGTCCGCAGCGGCCAGCCCTTCGGCCACTGCGCCCATGGGCCGGGCTCGATCGCGTGCGCGATTCCGATCGGCAGACCGTCGCGCGGAATGAGCGCGAAGACGCGGCGCGACACGAGGCCGTGGAAGCCCAGCAGTCCCGACGCGATGGCGTTCGTACCGCGGAAGTCGTACAACAACCAGCCGTCGAGATCGGCGTCGGCAAGCAACTGCTGCAGACGCGGCAACATTTCGGGGGTCAACATGGCTCTCGGGGTGTCAGGAACCGTGCACCTTCGACGCCCCGCCGACCATTCGGCGGAGCCTCTCCACAAATCAGCGGCGCCGCCACTCGGCGCGCCACTGACAGTGGCGATCACCGCGCGTGCGGCACATGACATGCTCAATGGCACCATCGGCACCGGCCAGCAGGAGCAGCGCTTCCCTGAAAGCCGCCTCGTAGAGGCCACAGCCGGCGGCCCGCGGTGCGGCGTCAACGGAGACCGGCGACTCCACGTCGAGCACCAACGAGCTGCCCTGACGCACCAGAACGCCGTTCATGTAGCGCCGCGACAGCTGCCGCAGGAGTCGCAAAGCGATCGGTCGCCCGATCAGCGACGGGAGCGAACGGGCGGCGCCGCGCTGAAGGCCGCTGATGGTCGACACGTACGAGCGCGCCCAGCGCCGTCCGGCTTCGCGGAACGACAGGTCGGCATCGGGACGACGGCCGATGAGGCGCGCGAGCGCGAGCACTTCGTCAAAAGCCACGGGCTGACGAGCCCGGACCGCGTCGCTGTAGCGCCGGATCTGCTGGTAGACCGTATCGCTGAGGCCAAGCCGTTTGTTCCGCAGCTCATGCACCAGCTCGGCATCGAGTTCCGCTTCAGGCGTATCGATCGCCTTGACGGCCTCGAGCAGCGCCAGCGGGAGCCGCGCGTCGAGCGGCTTGCCGGACAGCACCAGCGTGGATTCAGCAGGAACAGGGGCGCGGGCAGGCCGGCCGTCAATTAGAGAGGACACCCAGCGGATGCTAACGTGTCCCGGGTCACGATTACAAGCGCAGAACGACGCAAAGACACCCCGAACCTGACGAGATGAGCGGGAACGCCCAGCCCATGGATCAGCTCGTCCGCTTGCGCGATCGCGATTTCGCAGGCAGCGTGTTCCTATAAATGGCACAGCACCTCCCGCCCGACGCGCCGGTCGCGTCCCTCACCGACTGCGCACACATCCGGATGCATCTGGATGCCTTCGCGGATGGTGAGCTTACCGCATTCGATGCTCACGATCACCCGCTCACCGAGCTGGTCGGTGCGCATCTTCGCGTGTGCGAGCCCTGTGCGCGACTCGAGCACGCGTTGCAATCCCTGCGCGCCGCACTGCACGCACTCGGGCGACGGGAGCAGGTCACGGAGCGCGCGAGCGACGCCCTGCGACGGCGCGTGGCGCAGCTCCTCGCGTCGCGCTGATCCCAACCGTGTCGGCGGCCATTCCTGCGTGGTTGATCGTGGCGGGTCCGTCCACGCCCGTGGCAATCGGCCTGGCGACGGTCATGGCAGCCGCCGCCTGGTCGAAGGGAAGCCTGCGCCCCAGCGGTGCGATCGCGGCCACCGTGGTCGGATCGATCGCCCTGCGCGCCGGTGCAACGTGGGGCGGCTTCCTGATCGTCTGGTTCGCGTGGGTGACAGTCGGCTCCCGGCTGGGGCGCGCACGGAAGGCGGTGCGCACTGCGGGCGTCGTCGCGAAAGGGGGGCAACGCGACGCGATACAGGTGATGGCCAACGGGGGCATCTTTGCCGTGGCGGCGACCCTGACCCTGCTGCGGTGTGATCTGGCCGCCGAGGCCGCCCTGTGGGGCACGGCGGCACTCATCGCCGCCGGCGCGGACACCATGGCCACCGAGATCGGCACCTGGATCGGCGGCGTGCCACGCTCCGTTCGCACTGGGCGCCCGGTCCCCACGGGAACGTCGGGCGCCGTCAGCGTGGCGGGGAGCGTGTCCATGGTTGGCAGTGCGCTCGTCCTGACGGCGGTCGCCGTGGGGTTCGGACTCGTCCCGGCTCCACGCTGGTGGATCGTGGCGGTGGCGGCGGTGTTCGGCGCGGTAGTCGATACCGTCGCAGGGGCACTGGTGCAGCAACGGCGCTGGTGCCCGTCCTGCGACACCGCGACCGAACAGGCGCGCCACGCCTGCGGCACGAACACGCAGCACCGTGGAGGCTGGCGATGGCTCGGCAACGATGCGGTGAACCTGCTGTGTACGGCGTCGGCCGCCTTTTTGGCGTGGGGACTGGCGTCGCTGATGGCCTAAGGGCAAGTCGCCGTCGGTGGGCCCCTCGCCTACATCAGGGATCTGCGTGCCATCCCCGGGCGTTAGCTTTTCACAGTCCCCGGCGTTGCGATTGCCCCCTTCCGAGCCTCATGTCCGACTACTCGCGCCCTTGGCAGGTGATCGTCGTGGGCGGAGGCCCCGCCGGTAGTTCGGCGGCGTGGCATCTGGCCACGGCGGGGCTCGAGGTGTGTCTGCTCGATCGCGCGCGCTTTCCCCGCGCCAAACCCTGCGCCGAGTATGTGAGTCCGGAAGCGAGTCGTATTCTGGATGCGATGGGCGCGCTGGCCCCGCTCGAACAGGGCGGCGCCGCCTCGTTGACGGGCATGGTGGTACACGCCCCGTCGGGCGACCGCATTCATGGGGAATTCGTGGCGCGCCATGGCTTCCGCGGCTTTCGCGATCGCGGCCTCGGGGTCCGTCGCGAGGTGCTCGACACCCTCCTCATCGAGCGCGCCCGGGCCGCTGGCGTGTGCGTGCTCGAAGATGCGAAAGTGGAGGGCGTGGCGCTCGACGTGAGCGGCGCGGTGTGCGGGGTCGAGGTGCGCACGGAGCACGGCATGCGCACGATGCGCGCCTCGCTCGTGATCGGCGCCGATGGACTGCGGTCGATCGTGTCACGACGCTTGGAACTCGCGCACCAATCGCGCTGGCCCCGACGGGTGGCGCTGGTAGCGCACTATCGCGGCGTGGCCGGCATCGGCACCCTCGGCGAAATGCACGTCACCACCAACGGCTACGTGGGGCTCGCCGCCGTGTCCGGCGGACTCACGAACGTGGCGTTGGTCGTCCCGCGCCGCTCGGCGCAGGGCATGTCCGGCGACCCCACCGCGTTTCTCGAGGCATGGATCGCCGCCCAACCGTCGTTGCATCCACGCTTCCGCGACGCCATTCGCGAAACGCCGGTGCGCGCCACCGGACCGTTCGCCTCGCATGCCACCCGCGCCTGGGCGCCGGGCGCGATGCTCACGGGCGACGCCGCCGACTTCTACGATCCGTTCACTGGCGAAGGCATCTATGCGGCATTGCGAGGCGGCGAGCTGCTGGCCCCGTTCGCGGTCGACGCCGTCCACGCTCGCGAGCAGGCCAACGCGCGCGGCATGCGTCGCGCGCTGCGGGCGTACGAGCGGGCGCGGAAGCAGACCTTTGCCGGCAAGTGGCGAGTCGAAAAGCTCATTGGAGCCGCCGTGGCCTTTCCGACGTTGATGAACCACGCCGCGCGTGTTCTCACGCGCGATCGCGATCTCGCTGACCTGTTGATCGGGGTCACGGGTGACTTCGTGCCGCCATCGGCGGTGCTGCGCCCGCGCACCCTGCTCCGTTTCCTTTCCTGATGATCGATCAAGATCTTTTTCGGGCCGTCCTCGGCCGCTTCGCTTCCGGCATCACGGTCATCACCGCGCGCGATGCGAATGGCACGCCGCACGGCATGACGGTCAGTGCCTTCTCGTCGCTCAGCCTCGACCCGCCGCTGGTGCTGGTGTGCATCGGCAACGACGCCACCATCGCACCGGTGATGGCGCAGGCCACCAGCTTTGCCGTGAACGTACTCGCCGACTCGCAGGAAGCGCTGTCCCGCCGCTTCGCCGGGAAGTTTGATGACCGGTTCGTCGGGGTTGGCTATACCGACGGTGAACTGGGGGACGCGCTGCTCGACGATGTCCTGGCGTCGATGCAGTGCCGCATCGTGGCGCGTCATCCGGCCGGCGACCACGTGATCGTTGTCGGGCATGTAGAACAGGGGACCGCGCGCGATGCAAAGCCCTTGCTCTATTATCGCGGTGGCTACGCGCAGTTGGAACGATAGACTCGCCCCTCGCCTCCATGTTCACGCCAGCGCGCCAGCGCGGCACCGAGATCCTCGACGACCCCGGTGAGGATCCCGCGCTCGCGTTGCGCTCGCTACGCGATGTGGCATTGGCGAATCGGTTCTTCGGCGGACGTCGCGCCGTGCTGGCCGAAGTGGAGCGGGTGGTGCGCACCCAGCCGTCGAGGCACACGACGGTTGGGGAATCACCGGGGCCGATCACCTTGCTCGACATCGGTACCGGACTCGGCGACATCCCGCGCGCAGCGCAACGCATGGCGGCGCGTCTGGCGATGCCGATGACGACGATCGGCCTCGAACTCGTGCCGGCCCTGGCGCAGGCGGCGGGAACGGCGTGCACGCATGCGCTGGCCGCTGACGCCATGGCGCTGCCCTTCGCCGATAGCAGCATCGACATCGTGACCTGCTCGCAGGTGCTGCACCACTTCGACGGCGCCGAGGCGGAGCGCCTCCTACAGGAATGCACGCGCGTGGCGAAGTCAGCCGTGATCGTCGGCGATCTGCGGCGCAGTTGGTTTGCGGTGGCCGGGCTCTGGGCGGCATCATTCCTGCTTGGGTTTCATCCAGTCAGCCGCCACGACGGCATTGTGTCGATACTGCGCGGCTTCACGCGCATCGAACTGCAGCGACTCGTGGAACGCGCCACGGGTTGTCGCGCGCACGCGCACCGGGCGCTGGGCTTCCGGGTGGTCGCCGTGTGGTCGCCCAGCCATCGTGGCCACGCACGTACGTAATGTCTTCGCCTTCTCCTTCAGCCTCGACTATGCACCCGAACTACGAACTGGGTCCGCCGCCACCGGATCAACTGGTGACACAGATCGACGAGCAGATCGTGCGCGCGCCGGTGGCGCGCATTTTCGCGATCGCACGCGAGGTCGAGCATTGGCCGGCGTATCTGCCGCACTACCAGTTCGTGCGGTTCCGTCACCGGACGCCCGATGGCGGTGGCATGGTGGAGATGGCCGCCAATCGCCCGTTCGGCCTGTTCAACTGGCCCACGTGGTGGCTGTCCGAAATGGCGGTGAATCATGACGTGCCATGGGTGCGCTTCAAGCACGTCGGTGGCATCACCACGCGTATGGATGTGGAGTGGTCGTTCACGCCAGTGGAAGGCGGTACGCTCACCCGCATCGTGCACGTGTGGAACGGCCCCTTGTGGCCGGTGATCGGACGGTTCGCAGCCCGCCAAGTGATCGCGCCGGTTTTCGTGCACGGCATCGCGTCGCGCACGCTGGCGGGTCTGGCCGCCGTCGCTGAACGGACTCCTACATGACCAACCTGCCGGACACGCGCATGCCTCCGCACATGACTCCCGAATCCTCGCCGTCACGTCGTCGGGTGGCCATCACCGGCATCGGCTGCGTGACGCCCATCGGCACCGGCGTCGAGGCGCTCTGGCAGGGGCTGCGCGCCGAACGCTCGGCGGTGGTGCCGGCCACGCGCTTCGATGCGTCGATCTACCGGTCGCAGTGCGCCGCCCAGATCGACGATTTCGACGCCACGAAATGGATCGACGCCAAGCGCGTCAAGCGATTCGATCGGTTCAGCGAGTTCGCCGTGGTGAGTGCGATGCTGGCCCTCGAAGACGGCAAGCTCGATCTCGCCAACGAGGACCGCGATCGCGTGGGCGCGATGATGGGCACGGCGCTGGGCGGGGTGGGCTACGCCGAGGAACAGGCCGCGCGCTTTTTGCACGGCGGACTGCGTGCGGTCGATGCCACGTTGGCCCTTGCCGTGTTCGGCGGCTCGGCCAGCTGCAACATGGCGATCGAGTTCGGTGTGTCCGGCCCCAACTCCACCAACGCCATGAGCTGCGCGTCGGGCTCCATGGCGATCGGCGAAGCGTTCCGTCAGATCCGCGATGGCTACGCCGACGTGATGCTGGCCGGCGGCTCGGAAGCGCCGCTGGCCACGTTGTGCTTCGGCGCGTTCGCCCTCATTCGCGCCATGTCGACGCGCAACGATGATCCGGCCCGCGCGTCGCGCCCGTTCGATGCTCATCGCGACGGCTTCGTGATGGGCGAAGGCGGTGCCGTCCTCCTGCTCGAGGAATGGTCGCACGCCGAGGCGCGCGGTGCGCGCATTTACGCCGAGCTTGGCGGCTACGGCACCACCAACGATGCGCACCACATGACCGCCCCGCGCCCCGACGGGGCGCAAGCCGCGCGCTGCATGCGCAACGCCCTGCGTGATGCGTCGGTCAGCGTGGAGCAGATCGAGTATATCAACGCCCACGGCAGCAGCACGCCGCTGAATGATCCCACGGAAACCATGGCGATCAAGCAAGTGTTCGGCGATCACGCGTACCGCATTCCGGTGTCGAGCACCAAGGGCTACTACGGCCACGCGCTCGGTGCATCCGGCGCCTTCGAAGCGGCGATCAGCGCGCTCACGATCTCACGCGGCTGGATTCCCCCCACGCTCAATCTCGACACGCCCGCGGACGGTTGCGATCTGGATTTCGTGCCGCACCACGGACGGGATTTGAGCCCGAAGGTGGTGCTGTCGAACAGCTTCGGGTTTGGCGGGATTAATGCCGCCCTTGTGCTGAAGCAGGCTGTTCAACTGCCAACAGCCTAGGACGCAGGAAGGAGGGTGTCAGGGAGGAGGGGGCAGGGAGACCACGCGCGGTTTCCCTGCTTTCTCCTTCCTGAGTCCCTCCTCCCTGCCCCCTAAGCCGTTGGCAGTTTCAGTCCCGTCTACGCACCCTTCAAATAGACTTCCGCGTACCGCTCAATGGATCTCTGAATCACCTTGAACGCCACCTCACTCTTCTCCCATCCCTGAATCTCGACGCGCTTGCCTTCGAGGTCCTTGTAGATGCCGAAGAAGTGTTCGATCTCCTTGAGGTAGTGCGCCGGCATGTCGGCGATGTCGTAGATGTCGTTGTGATACGGATCGTCGCTCGGTACGGCGAGGATTTTTTCGTCGGGCTCACCCTTGTCCAGCATCTTCAGCACACCGATCGGGCGGCAGGTGATCTGGCAGCCGGGGAACGTGGGCTCGTTGATGCGCACGAGAATGTCGAGCGGATCGTTGTCTTCGTGCAGCGTGCGCGGAATGAAGCCGTAGTCGCCCGGGTAGTGCACGGCGGAATACAGCACGCGATCGAGCTTGAACTGCCCGGATTCCTTGTCGAGCTCGTACTTGTTGCGCGAGCCTGCCGGAATCTCGATGATCGCGGTGACCAGTTCCGGCACGTGAGGGCCGGGGGGCATGTCGCGCCAGGGATTGTGCATGACCGAGGGGATGTTGAAAGAAAACGGTTCAGCGGTTCCGCAGAGCAGCGGCCGCTTCAAGCGCAAAGTAGGTGATCGTCATGTCGGCGCCGGCGCGGGCGATGGCGACCAGCGATTCCATCATCGCGCGATCGCCGTCGATCCAGCCACGTTCCGCGGCGGCCTTGATCATCGAGTACTCGCCACTCACCTGATACGCGGCGAGCGGCATCTGCGTCTCACGCTTCACGGCGGCGATGATATCGAGGTAGGCGCCGGCCGGCTTCACCATCAGAATATCGGCGCCCTCTTCCACATCGAGCTTCACTTCCCGCAGCGCTTCACGGCCGTTGGCCGGATCCATCTGATAGCTGCGACGATCACCGAATGCCGGTGTGGATTCCGCGGCTTCACGGAATGGGCCGTAGAACGCCGAGGCGTACTTGGCGGCGTAGCTCATGATCGGCGTCTGCGTGAAACCGGCCAGGTCGAGCGCGCCGCGCATGTGTCCGATGCGCAAATCCATCATGTCGCTGGGCGCCACGATGTCGGCACCGGCCTCGGCGTGCGCCAGCGCTTCGCGCGACAGCAATTCGAGCGTGGCGTCGTTGTCGACCTCACCCGACGACGTGAGCAAACCGCAGTGTCCGTGATCGGTGTACTCGCACATGCACACGTCGGTCACGACCACGAGATGCGGGAACTCGCGCTTCACCGCGCGCACGGCGGCCGGCACCGG
>CAITQY010000409.1 GCA_903894655.1 uncultured Gemmatimonadota bacterium | reverse complement strand
TCCCGTCGGTGTTGTGCAGAATCGCCGCGAACTCGTCTCCACCGTACCGACAGAGCACGTCGCTCTCCCGCAGGAACACCTTCGCCAGCGCGCCACCGAGGTTGGCAATGGCGGCGTCACCCGCCTGATGCCCGTACATGTCGTTCACGAGCTTCAGCTTGTCGAGATCGATCATCAGCAGCGCCACCGGCTGACGGCCCAACGCAAACCGCTGCACCGCACGCGGCCCCATTATGTCGAACAGCTTGCGATTCCCGATGCCGGTGAGCGGGTCAGTCGTGCTCTCTTTCCGCGCCTCCTCGAGCTGCTGGCCCATACGGTCGAGCTTCGTGGCCAGCGACACGTAGTGTGCCTGCTGCTGCTCGCGACGCGTCTGCAGCGCCCCCTCGATCGCCAGCACGGCGCCCAGGACTTCCTGCTTGATCGACCCGGTCTGCAGGCGCTTGAGCGCATGCTTCGCGCGATCCATCTCGCTGTCCGTCGACGCATCGGCCGTCCGGTCGATCTTTACTGCGTTGTGCACCGTCTCGACGCAGGCCCAGAGGGCCTCACGCAGCTCCGAGATCGACGACTGCAGATACCGGTGCTCGTCACGTCGCTGCTCGGTGACCACGCGAACCACACCGCCCCAATCGCGATCCTGCACACCCACCGATCGTGTGCCGTGCCCCTCGTCGAGGGCGTAGCCGAGGGTGGCGTGGCGGTGCCAGCGCACGAGTTCTTCAGCGCTCTCTTCCCCCGGTCGATCGGGGAGATCGATCGGGTAGCGAGCGAGCGCGGCCAGCACACCACCCAGCGCGTCAAGCACGAGGCCAAGACCAGTCTCGCTGTTCGGCGAAGAGGGCGCGTTCTGAATCGGGGAGCCGGTCGCGCCGGTCGAACTGCCTCGTTCGATCGATGGGCGGGGCTCAGACACGAGCGTCTTGAAGAACATGACGTGGGCAAGAGGTTGCCTTGAGCATCGGCACATCCCACCCACGAGTTGAGTGCCCGCTCTGGCACCGTCACAGAGCGGGCATTCGTGTCACGCGCTAGAACTCGTCGTCGGCGAAAGCCATGATCGGTGCGGAGCCGGCCTGAATGGCGGCCAGTAACGTGGCCGCCTCGGGCAACAGCCGCCCGAAATAGAAACGTGCCGTTTTCAGCTTGGCCTCGAGGAATCGCTTCTCACCCTTCCCCGCCGCCAGCTGCTGCTGCGCCACCGTGGCCATACGCAGCCACTGCCAACCCACCGCGACGTAGCCCATGAGGTGCAGATACTCCGTGGCCGCCGCCCCCACTTCATCGGGATTCGCAAAGCCCTTTTCTGCCAGCAGCATCGTGGCTTTCTGCAGCTGGTACAACGATCCGCCGAGCGCCTTCGCGAACTCCTCGAGCCCCTCCACCTGCGCTGCCGCGTCTACATCGCTCTTCACCAACTCGAAGAAGCGACGCACCAAGCGTCCGCCTTCCATCGGCAGCTTGCGACCGACCAGGTCGAGCGCCTGCACCGCGTTCGTGCCCTCATAGATCTGCGCAATGCGCGCATCCCGTACGTACTGCTCGATGCCGTACTCCTTGATGTACCCGTGCCCGCCGAGCGTCTGCAACGCGATGTTGGTGTTGTCGAACCCCTTATCGGTGAGGAACGCCTTGATCACGGGCGTCATCAGGGC
>CAITQY010000408.1 GCA_903894655.1 uncultured Gemmatimonadota bacterium | reverse complement strand
CGAATGCCGTGCGCCAGCATGCGGTCCAGCGGCGCGATGCCGTGACCGAGCTTCGCATTCGAGATCGGACAGTGCACGATGCTCGCACCCGCGTCAGCGATGCGGGCCATATCGCGCTCGTCGGCCTGAACGACATGAATCAGCAACGGCTGCGCCGCCAGCACCCCCGTGACCTCAAGCAGTGCGATCGGTGACGCGGCCTGCGCGGAGACGGCGATATCACGCGCCCGCAGCCGGTCGGCAAACAGCCCCGCCCCATCGCGCACGAACAGCGTCTCGGCCGGACTCTCCGCCACATGCACCGCCATTGGGAGCGACTCGCGTCGCGACAACGCGGCCGTGGCGGCGAAGAGTTCGCGCGACACCGTGTACGGTGCGTGCGGCGAGACGCCCACGCGCACCAGTGACGTCTCGTGCGCGCGGGCCGCGAGTACGCGAGCCGTGAGCTGCGCGATCGCCCCGTCGCATTGCACCGGATCGGGGCCGAACACTTCCAGATACCCCATACCGCGCACGCCGTACTCACGCATCGCCGTGAGTGGTGCGCCGGAATCGGTGGTGTCGGCGAGGCAGGTAATCCCGTTGCGCAGCGCTTCCCGGATACCAGCGCGCGATGCATCGAGCAACACGCTCTCGCTCATGAGATCGCGGCGCACCGTGGTGAGCGTGCGCAACCAGTCACGGAAATCGAGGCCCTCGAGAAAGCCACGCAGCAGGGTGAGCTCGAGATGCGAATGGGCGTTCACGAGCCCCGGCATGAGCACCGCGTTTCCCAGGGACACGGTGCGCATGGCGCCCGGCGCGACCGTCACGGCGCTCGCCGCCCCCACATACGCGATCCGCCCCGCCTGCACCAATACCGCACCATCGCGAATGGGCGCCGACGAGATCGGCAGCACCCAGTCCGCGGTGTACAGCGTACGTTCGCTCACGCTGGGCGCACTGCGGTCGCTCACTGCGGCGGAATCTTGAACGGGTTCGTCGAGTCGGCCTTGGCCCGCAGCTTGGCGACGCTGTCAATCGAGAGCAGCGAGCGTGGCGCCGGATCGGTGCAGGTGCCGGTTGGCTCGGTGCCTTGCACGAAGAATTCCGTGGTCAGCGCCGACATGCAGCTGCTGTTCGCGAGCTGACCGGTGAGCGCATCGATCTCGCGCACCACCACGCCATCGGGGCGCGGCCAGTCGGGCGGCTGCGGCTTGCGACGATAGACCTCGGTCATGAACGACGCCCAGGCCGGCGACGCGAGTTCGCCGCCCTGCGCATTGCCCTTGATCTTCTGCGGCTTGTCGAAGCCCATCCAGACGCCGGCGACCAAGTCGGCGGTGTAGCCGATGAACCAGACGTCGGCCCCGTCGTTCGTCGTGCCCGTTTTGCCGCCGGCGGGCACGCGGAATCCCGAGCTCCAGACGCGGGCGCCGGTGCCACGCACCACGACGTCCTTCATCATGCTCACCATCAGCCACGCTTCTTCGGGCGACAGCACCGCCTCGCGGTCCATCGCGGGCTGCCACACCACTTTGCCGTTGGCATTCTCCACCTTGAGAATGGCATGCGGTGTGGTGCGCAGACCGAGGTTGGCGAACACCGAGTACGCGGCGATCATCTGGACCGGGTACACGTCGGCCGACCCGATAAAGATCGATGGATACGGCGGGATCGGCGTCGTGATCCCGAACCGTTGCGCCATGGAGATCACGCCGTCGGTGCCCACCGCCATGCCGGTGCGGATCGCCGCCAGATTTCGCGACTGATACAGCGCTTTCCGCATGGGCATGTTGCCCTGGAACTTCATGTCGTAGTTCTGCGGCGTCCACGTCTCACCACTCACCTGATCGAGCGAGATCGGCGAGTCATCCACGATTTGCGCCGGGCTGAACCCCTCGTGCACGGCGGCCGCGTACACAATCGGCTTGAACGTCGACCCCGGCTGCCGTAATGCTTGGACGGCCCGATTGAACTTGGAGTCGCCGAAGTCACGACCACCGACCATCGCTCGCACGGCACCGCTCCGTGGATCGACGGCCACAAACGCGCCTTGCAGATACGGCGAATTGGCCGCCCCGCGCTCGCCCCCCTCGGCCGACCGCGCGAGATAGGCTTCGTACGTCAGGTGCGAGTACTTGCCATGCCGTCCCGCTTCGATTGCTTGGAGCTGGTTTTCGAGCGCGCGCTCGGCGGCGCCCTGCATGTCCACATCGAGCGAGGTATAGACTTTGGAGCCGTCGTCGTAGAGGCCCTTGCCGAAGTGCTCCTCGAGCTCCTGGCGCACCCACTCCACGAAGTAGGGGGCCACGTCGCCCGTCTCGGTGCGTTCGGCGAGCTGCAGGGGATACGCCTTGGCCAACGACGCGTCGG
>CAITQY010000407.1 GCA_903894655.1 uncultured Gemmatimonadota bacterium | reverse complement strand
GCGCGTGGTATTGCGCCGAATATCGTGGAAGGGTTTCGCATCCGGATCGGTGAAGGCGTTGCCGGCCGGGTGGCCGCCGCGCGAGAACCGTTGCTGGTTCAGGATGTCCGCGAGGCCTCGCAGCACCCGCTGCTCCACGATCAGTACTTCACGACCGGCAGCTTCATTAGCTTCCCCCTCGTGTATCACGACGAGCTGGTCGGCGTGCTCAACCTCACGAATCGCGCGCAACGCGGCGTCTATACTGCCGAAGATGTCGAGCGCGTTCGGCTGCTCGGTCTCGTGATTTCGCTCATTACATCTCGCAACGCGCTCCCGGAGCGCCTGCTCGAGTCGATCAATGTCCGCTGAGTCGTTAAGCCAGGCCATTCGTCGACTGGCCGCCCATGAATCGCTTGATGCGGAGAGCGTGCGACGCGCATTCGCGGTGATCATGCGCGGGGAAGGCACGCCGGTGCAGGTGTCTGCGCTGCTCATGGCGCTTCGGGTCAAGGGTGAAACGCCCACCGAGCTGGCTGGGGTGGTCGAGGCGCTCCGCGAAGCGATGATCGTGCTCGCAGCGGATCGCCCCGAGGACTTGGTCGATACCTGCGGCACCGGCGGTGGCGCGCTGACCACGTTCAACATCTCGACGGCAGCGGCGCTGGTGGCCGCCGGCATGGGGGTGCGTGTCGCGAAGCACGGGAACCGGTCGTTCACGTCGCGTTCGGGGAGTGCCGACGTGCTCGAGGCGCTCGGCGTCGTGATCGATACCACGCCTCCAGCGATGGCGGCCACGCTGGCGGACGCGGGCATCGTGTTCATGTTCGCGCCACTCATGCATCCCGCCCTGCGACACGTCGGCCCCGTGCGCCGTGAGCTTGCCGTGCCGACCGTGATGAATATTGTCGGCCCGCTTGCCAACCCGGCCCGCGCTGGGCGCCAGGTGGTTGGCGTCGCCGAGCACTCCCGTCTCGGCCTGCTCGCCGATGCCCTGTCCGCCGTGGGAACGGTCCGGGCGATGGTCGTGCATGGAGAGCCAGGGCTGGACGAAGTCTCGCCCCTCGGCCCGACCCATGTGATTGAGGTGCGGGCTGGCCGCACGGCGTCGTGGACGATTGACCCCGCCGCGCATGGCATCTCCGGGATTTCGCTGAACGACCTTGTTGGGGGTGATCCCGCGCAGAATGCCGCGCTGATCGAGGACGTGCTCGGTGGCGGCGGCTCTGCCGGTGCGCAGGCGGCCGTGCTGCTGAACGCCGCGGCTGCGGTTTACGTAAGTGGCGACGAACGGAGCTATGCCGAGGCGGTGACCATGACGCGGCGGGCGATGGCCGAGGGCGTCGGCCTCGCCGCCCTGCAACGCCTTCGTGCGGCGTCCAACGCGGCGTTGGACGCGACCCGACGGTAGTCGGGGCGCGCCCTCAGTAGCGGCGCAGTACGCCCACCACGATGCCCTGGATGCGCACGTCGTCTTCGTGCACGAACAGCGGTGACATCGTTTCGTTGGCCGGCTGGAGACGAATCCGTCCGTCGCGTTCGCGGTAGTAACGCTTCACGGTGGCGCCAGATCCGTCGAGCATCGCGATCACCATCTCGCCGTTGTCGGCGGCGTTGCGGTCGTTGATCACGACATAGTCCCCGTCCTTGATCTGCTCCTCGATCATCGAGTCGCCGCGCACTTTCAGGACGTAATGGCTTCCGCTGCGTTTAAGGAAACCATCTGGCACGGACATCGTTTCACCAGTGTGCATCGCTTCGATGGGTGCACCGGCCGCGACGGAACCGAGCAACGGAAGCTCCACCGAGCGCTGAAACAGCTCGGAGGGAAGAATCTCGATGGCCCGACTCTCGTTGTACGAGCGCTTGATGTAGCCCTTACGTTCGAGATTGGTGAGGTGCTCGTGCACCGTGGCCAGCGAGTTATAGTTGAATCGCGACGCGATCTCTTCGAAACTCGGGGCGTATCCGTTCTCCTCGTTGTAGTCGGAGAGAAAAGACAGAATTTCCCGCTGTCGCTTGGTGAGCGGCATGGTTGCTCCACGAATGGGGACCTACAGAGTCGGCCCCCGAATGCAGGCCGAATCCACCAACTGCCACGCTAACCGAACACAGGCCGAAGTGCAAGCATTTTCTTCACGACCGCTGTGGACCTTCCCGTCCGGGACCCTTGGCGAGCTTACCCGTGCCTCTCACGAGCGGGCGAGTTGTGCCCTCGGGACCCTGCCCGGACTGCGCAGCGCCGCCCGCGACTTGCCGGCAGCGCCAATGGGGATCGAGGCGTTCGCGGCCGCCCTGCGCGGTCCGGCCATTCGCGTCATCGCCGAGGTGAAGCGGGCCTCTCCCTCGAAAGGGGCCATCAACCCTGGTATCGACGCCGCCGCCCAGGCCGCGCACTACGTCGCGGGTGGGGCCGCGGCCATTTCGGTGCTCACGGAGCCGACCCGATTCGGCGGGACGCTCGAGGACCTCACCGCTGTCGCGTCACGCGTCACGGTGCCGGCGATTCGGAAAGATTTTCTCGTCCATCCGGTTCAGCTCTGGGAGGCGCGGGTGCACGGTGCCACCGCCGCGCTCTTGATTGTGCGGGCCCTGTCACCGTCTGAGTTGCCCCTGATGATGGATGCGGCTCGCGAATGCGGGCTGGCCACGCTCGTCGAAATTCGCGACGAGGCGGAGTTGGAGCGCGCGCTGGAAGCCGGGGCCACGGTGATCGGAGTGAACAATCGGAACCTCGAAACCCTCATGATCGATCCCGCCACCGCGCCGGCGTTGATCCCGTTGATTCCGGCGCAATGTGTCGCCGTGGCCGAAAGCGGCATGCAATCGGCACAGGATATCGCGCCGTCGGCGCTGGCGGGTGCCGATGCGGTGCTGGTCGGCAGCGCCATCTCCGCGGCGGCGGATCCGGAGTCGGCGGTTCGCATGTTGGCGGGGATTCCGCGTTCGAGCACGGCGCGCCGATGAGCGCGGTCAAGATCTGTGGGCTGACCCGGACCGGCGATGCTGCGCACGCCGCGGACTCGGGCGCCTCCTATCTAGGCGCGATCATGGCGGGCGGTCCACGTCTCCTCACCATGGATCAGGCGCGTGCCGTGCTGGGCCCGCATCGTCACGATGTGCAGAGGGTCGTCGTATTTGGCGACCAACGTCCTGATGAGGTAATCGTCACCATCCGGGACCTGGAGCTGGACCTCGC
>CAITQY010000406.1 GCA_903894655.1 uncultured Gemmatimonadota bacterium | reverse complement strand
GTATTTGATCGGCGACAGTCGCGCACACGAAAGGGACCCGAGTGCAGCCAGGTCCCCGAAGTCGCCGGCTGCGCGTTTCCCGCACCGTGGCGCGGCTGTCATGTCTCGAATGCCGTAGACGGTAGCGTCGACGTTGCGGAGTGTCAACAGAATTTTTCCCCCCGCGTTTCCCGTCGGCGCACGATCGGCGCTGGACGCCCGACGCCCAGCCCCCCACCTTCACGCCATGCGTATACCGACGCCCCACCACGCCCCCGCGCGCGCGGCATTCCTGCGCACGATTACATCGCTGATCTGCGCGGCACCGGCCTTCATGGCCCCCGTGACCACGACCGCAAGCGCGCAGAGTCCAGCCCAGCCCCGCCTCATGCGGGCCGGCGATGTGGACACCGTGCCGGTCCGCGACGTCGGCGTGCGGATCGCCTACGGGCGCGACTCGCTGCAGTTCGGCGAGCTCCGCCTCCCTGCCGGCGCGACCAACGACCGCCGGGCACCGATCGCCATTGTGATTCACGGCGGCTGCTGGTACTCGCCGTATGCGTCGGTACGGAACAGCGCACCGTTGGCCGACGCCCTCGCGCAGTCGGGCGTCGCGACCTGGAACGTCGAGTACCGGCGCTACAACAACCCGGGCGGCGGCTGGCCCGGCACCTTCCGCGATGTGGCCGACGGCGCTGACTACGTGCGAACGCTGGCCACACTCTACCCGATCGATACCACGCGGGTCGTGGTCACAGGCCATTCCGCCGGCGGTCACCTCGCGCTCTGGCTGGCCTCCCGCCGCACCCTCGATCGATCCAGCCCGCTCTTTGGCGGGACACCGCTCGCGGTCCTCGGCGTCGTGTCCGTAGGCGGCATCGCCGATCTGCGTGAATTCTACGGTCGCGAGCGCAACACCTGCGGCAACCCCGCCGTGGAATCCTTGCTGGGAGGCGTGCCGGACAGCGTGCCCGCGCGTCTCCGTGACGCGTCGCCGATCGAGCGCCTGCCACTGGGCGTGCCCACGGTGCACGTCGCCGGCGATCGCGATTTCATCGCGCCCGTGGCCGTGCGCGAGGCTTACGTGACCGCCGCCACCGCCCGCGGCGACAAGGCGCGCGTGGTTACGATTGCCGGCGACGGACACTTCGAAGCGATGACGCCGTCGAAAGCCGCTGGTCGCGCCGTGATCGACGCGATTCGCCGCCTGCTCGACCTGCCGCCGTCCACACCGTAACCGGCACGGACGCCGCCTCGGTCTTCTCCGTCGGCCTTTACAGGGGGCTCCGCGACCGGCAACATCAAGGAGCCCCCAACCGGAGTGTCCATGAAGGATTCGCAGCTCAAGGCGTTGCTCAGGAAGACGGCCGCTAAGGCGTCGCAACAAAAGAAGCCGTCCCGCAGCCTGTTCGATCCGACGCTCGAAGCCACCCGCGGCAAGAGCGAACCGCTCGAGGGCTCCGAGGCCGAGGGCATCTTCAAGGAAATGAAGCGCCGCGAGTTCTGATACCGTCGGGCGGCGCTGTGAGGGCTGCCCGGTGATCCCGAACCCGATCTCTCGTGATGCTTTCGAAATCCCTGCTCGTGGCCGCACTCGCGTGTGCGGCCACCCTCGCCGCCGCCGCGTGCGCAGACAAGCCGGCGCCCGGCGCCGATAGCACCGCCACCGCCGCCGCGACCGCATCACCCACCGACACCGTGAAGGTCGAAGGCCTCTGGTCGGATAGCGTCACCGCCGAATCCGAGTACACGGCGGCGTACGTTAACGGCAAGCTCGTCGTCATCGAAGAGCAGATGCTGTTCGCCGACAGTGCCACGTCGTCACGGGCCTATTTCTACAACGCCGAGTACGCGCCGACGCGCCTGTTCGAACATCGCGCGCTGAAGGCCGCCTCGGGCAACAGCACGCCGACGATGCTGCACTCGCTCCTGAACGTCTACCTGAGCGGATATAGGGTCGACTCCGCCACCAAGACGGTAGACCTCGAGGCAAAAGACGTGCAGCCCTACGACATCGAGAATCTGCGGAAGCACGAGCGTGAGATCTTCGCCCGCGTGCCCATGACCTACCTCGCACCTCGCACCGACCGCTGACGATGACCGGCAACGGCAGGGAGATCAGCGCGTAGGCAGCTTCGCGTTCAGCGACCAGTCGAACGGCATTTCCCGCATCCCGAAGCGGCCGGATTCCAGCTTCTTCTTCGTCTCGCCGTCGAACCACGTGGCCAGATAGCCGCCCAGATCCGAGCGCGAATTGCCGAAGTCGGACTTGTAGTAGGTGAAGATGGGACTGAGGCGCGGGTATTGGGTCGCGATCTGGTTCGTGCTGGTGTCCGTCAGGAACCGACGACCCTGATCGAAGAGTTGCGCATCGAGCCTGGCCCCGGTGTACGCCTCAGACCGCAACGGCGGGCTGCTTTTTGCCGCCGCAACCAGCGCGAAGTGAATGCGCGGATCGTGAAACTCCTTGCGGATGATTCGATGCTGCACGTCGTCGAGGGTCAGCGTACGCCCCGCGGCCCGCACGATCGGCTCGCTCCACGGCCCCTTCAAGCGGAGCACCCCGAGCGTGCGGTTCACGTTCCGGATGCTTTCGCGCTCCCCGTGGGAGACGATGAGCTGGATCGTGTAGGCATTGTACACATTGATCCAGAATGCCAGCTGTTCCTCGTCGTCGGCGCCGGCCAGCGACGCGCGCTCGAGCGAGGTTAAGTAGCCGCGAAAGGCAGTCGCATCGCGAAAGGCGTCGTAGTCCACACGTCCGTCGGTCACGTGGGCACGGAGCAAGCGGTCGAAGGCCGAGTGGTCGATCGTGGCCCGAGCGGGTACCCGAGCGGGTACCGGCGTAGGTGCCGACTGCGCGGGGAGCGGTGCCGCGATGAGCGACGTCGCGAACAGCGTCACCAGCACCCACCCGTATGCTGCCGTCGAGGCCCTGCGCAGCGAGAATGACATCGTGTATAGTAGTTCGATGAGCACGAACTGGTTGTTGGGCATCTGGCGCCTCATGCGCGCCGACGCGTCACTCGACTTCGCCCCGGGTGTGCGCATGGAATTTCTCGTCGATGGCGTGCTCCGCTACCATGTCGACGTGGGGGGACAGGATCAGGTCGTCGACCTCGTGTACCGCGTGGACGGCGAGCTGCTGCACACCGAAAACCCCGAGGCGCCGCACAGCATGAGCGTACGGATCGAGCACGGCGCCGGCGACGTGCTGCTTCTCGACTTCGGCGGCGCTCAGGCCATGCTGGTACGCGAAGTCGAGCGCCCCGCACACGACATCCACTAGGCGTACGGCTTCGGCCCTATCGCGTGATGGTATCGCCGAGGGGGCCGCCATCATGGCCCCCAACCGTCACGGCCCGTACACGACGGGTGACGTCCCCTGCTTGATATCACGGGCGCCCGCGGCCACCCCGGAGCCGACTGCCAGGCCGGCCGTCAACGCCGTGCCGAGACCGACCAGTGGCAGAAACGGCACGAGCACCGCACCAATCAGAAACGCGGCCCCACCGGCCGCCCACGGCGCGATGCTCTTCTGCACCGTATCGACGTACCGGAGCCGGTTACGGACGAACCGGCGCGTGGTGCCATGGAGCACGACGGCCAGGATGGTGGCGATCGCGAACGAGATGAGAAAGAACACGGGAACCTCCTGAGTAGTCGGGAACGGAGCGCGTCGCAGAGCCCTTGGCGTCGTGCTGCCGCTCACCCTCTGTCCCTCCTAACGCGACGACGCGACGGAGGTTTCAGCCGACTCAGCGCCGCCGTGGCATCTCCATCTTCGTATAGGTGAGCGGCACCGAGAACAGGTCAGCAGCGAGTTTCTTCTTCTCGATCTTCACCACCTCGATGGGGATACTCCCGTCCTGCATCGTAACCTTGAGGGGAAAACCGCCGTCGGCCGTGAGCATCCGCTGCCAGGCCGGCTCGCTGCCCCGTTGCATCGACGCCAGCGGATTCACGTACCCGCCGAGTCCCTTCGCCAAGCAGATGTCGACGGTCTGCGCGGCACTGGCCACCGTCACGTGTTCGCACGCATTGCCGGCCACCGTGTCCATCCGGCCGGTGAGCGTGATCTTCGCATCAGCCGGCGCCTTGGCCGCGACGCTCGACGACGCATCACCGATCGGCATCTCCATGTAGGCGTTCTGCGCCGCCATCAGCACATACACCTTCTGCTCTTGGGGCACCGACAACAGCGACATCGCACCGGCCGGCCCACCCATCGACACGCGCACCTTGCCGCCGCGCACGAGATACGCGATCTCCTGCACCTGCGGACCGTTCGCGCCCTTCGACATCAAGCGCATGGTCAGCGCGCCTTCGAACGGCTGTGCCGCCACCACCTGCGGCACCATGACGACCAACATGGACACCGTCGCCGCAGCGACGGTGAACGGACACACGCGTAACATCACGACTCGCTTGCTGAAGAGGTCAGGCGATACCGTTGCGCATCGCCCGGAGCACGAGTTCGGAGAACCGGTCGATCTCGTCCAACGTGGTATACACGTTCGGGGTAACGCGGATCCCGCTGAACTCCTGATGCACGATCGGCGTTTGCACGACGCGGTGCTGTGACACCAGCCAGCTGCCGAGTTTGACCGGGTCGAGGCCATCGACGTTGAAGAAACCGATGCCGCCGCCCCACTTCGAATCGAGTGGCGTCAGCACCTTCACGCGGCCCTTGCCCTCGGCCAGCAATCGCTTGGCCCACCGATCGCGCAGGAACTTGAGTCGTGCCTGCTTCCGCGCCGAGCCGATTGCCCGATGAAACGCCAGCGAGACCGAAATCGCGTTGTGATTCGCCGCCGGATGCGTGCCGATTTCTTCGTACTTGCGGATGTCGGCTTCCTGCCCGGGGTTGCCCGCCATCAGCGGCCACATCGACTCGATCTTGTCCTTGCGCACGTAGAGGAAACCCGTGCCGATCGGTGCCAGCAGCCACTTGTGCAGGCTCGTGCCGTAGTAGTCCACGTCCAGTTCGTCGCGCGTGAACGGGAACTGCGCGAAGGCATGCGCCCCATCCACGAACGTCACCACGCCCTTCGCGCGCGCCATGGCGATCAACTCTTTCACCGGCAGAATCTGGCCGGTCAGGTTGGTGATGTGCGTGATCTCCATGACGCGCGTGCGCGACGTGATCGCCGCGGCGAACGCGTCCACGATCTGCTGCGGCTCCGTGCACGGTACGGGGAACGACACTTCCTTCAGCACGATGCCTTCGCGGCGCGCGCGCTGCTTCCACGCGTTGATCATGCGCCCGTAGTTCTGGTTGCTGACCACCACTTCGTCACCGCGCTTGAGATCGATGCCGAAGATCAGCGTCTCCATCGCTTCCGATGCATTGCGCGTGATCGCCATTTCTTCCGTGTCGCAGCCGAACTCGAGCGCAAGCTCGCGCCGGACGATCTCGATGCGAGGCTCCAGCGTCTGCCACATCTGGATCACCGGCAGCTCGTTCGAGAAGCGCAGGTCACGCTCCAGCTGCGCCATGACATGCGAGGGGGCCGGCGAACAGCCGCCGTTGTTCAGGTTGATCCACGTGCGGTCGAGATCAAAGGCCCGTTGGATCGGCTCCCAGAAATCCTCGTCGGCCGCGAACGCCTCGGCTTGCGCCGCGTCGCCTCGCCAAGCAGGCGCATTCGGATCGAACAGGGCGACGCCGCGATCCTTCGCGACCTCGGCGGCATCGATCAGACGCCGGATCGCATGCGGCGAGAAACGCGGCGAAAGCGCGGCGGCAAGACTGGGCAGGGCGGTCGCCCCGGCCACGGCGGAAACAAAAAGTCGACGGTCCATTCCTGAACATGCAACCAGAATCCACGGGACGCGAGTGGAGGTTTCTCGCGGCCCGGCGGGGGGCCTCCCCTAGAACATCGAGCGAAGTCCGAAGCTCAGCGTGCGGCCCGCCGTGACGGTTGCATTGTCCGGCGCGCCGCGCTGCACGTTCAGTAGGTTCTCACCGCCGATCAGCACCGACAGGTCACCGCGCAACCGGTAGCTCACATTGGCTCGCCAGCGTGTCACGCCGCCGTACTGCAGCCAATACCGCCGCAGCAGCGGTCCGCCGAAGTCGTACTCGGGCGCGGTGTTCGCCACCGCTTCTCCGATCGCGGTCCGATCGTAGCCAATCCAGTCGGCGGCCCGTGTGGCCGTCGAGCTCACGCTCCAGCGGCGCGCCGCCCACGTGGCCGAGAGGCTTACCGTGGACGCTGGCACATCGAGCATGCGATCGCCCACGCGCAACTCACCGCGATAAGCGGTGGCCGTGCGCGCCACCCGGCTATCCACCAGCGACAGCGTGCCCGCCAGCTGCAGACGGCTCCTACGCGCCGTGGCCTGCAGCTCCCATCCACGGTTCGTGATCGCGCCCACATTCTGCAACGTGTACGAGAGATTGCGCACAATGCGGCCATTGGGGCCGACCGCGTTGGACATCGATCCAACGGGTTGGATGAGCCCCGACGCTTCCTGATCGAAACGCGTGACGTGCAACGATACCCCGTGCGCGAACACCAGATCGGCCCCCGCCTCGAGGCCAGTCTGCCGCTCGGGCTGCAGCCCCTCGGTAGCCGACGCCGCGCCACGTCCCATCCACGAGGTGCCACGCGCCAGCGTGCGCGCCGGCCGAATTCCGGTGCCATACGCGCTGCGGAGCTTCAACACCGCCGGCCCGTAGTCGCGCACATAGGCCGCGCCGACCATGGGCAACAGCGCGTACTGCACGTCGGCCGTGGCGCCACTCGTGCGCTCGGCACGGCCACCCGCCGAGAGGTACCACCGGTCCTGCCAGGACAGCATAGCCTGCGCCGAGACGCCCGCATTGTTGATCAAACTCTGGGTGAGACGCAACGGTGCCGACAACGATGCAATGGCCGGCGTCAGTGCCCCGCCGCTGGGTCGAGAGCCCGGGGCGTTCGTCGCCTCGGTGGCCACATCGCGCGTCAGCGCTTGCTCGGCGGCGAAGGTCACCGCCAGCAACGTGCCCTCGGCCACATCGAAACGGCCCACACTGCGCAACCGCAGCGTCCCGCGATCGGCCGATCCCTGCCCCTCACCAAGTGCACTCGTCGACAACACCGGCGTCGGCAGCGAGGCTGACGAGAGTCCACGCAATCGATAGCCGTCCACGCCAGCGATGACCGTGTGCGTCCAATGCAGATTGGGCATCACGGCTACCGTACCGCCCACCGTATACTGCGACAGCGACTGGCCGGTGGCACTGTCGCCGGCAAAGGGCACACGCCCCGTGGGATCCAAGGGTGACCGGTTGGCAGATGCATCCGACGTTGCGCCACCGAACATCAGACGGGTGCTGGCATTCGCGCGTTGCGCCGAAAACCGCGCCGTACCGGTGAACACGGCGTTCGAGCGAACCACGCGTACGTCGGCATCGGCCAACAGACGCTGCTCCGATGCGCCGGGCACGTAGGCCCCGACCGTGCCGACGTTGAGACCGAGACCGAGACTGCGGGAGCTGCTGCCACGGCGGAACGACAGCGCATGATCCTGCACGAACGCATCACGCGGAGCGTAGGCAGTGGCCGACAGCCCTGCCGTGGTGGACAGCTGCACCACCGGCGCGCCCGTCGGCGTTCCATCGTGTCGGGTGAGAATGTTCACCACGCCGCTGATCGCATCGGCACCGTACAGGGCCGCACCCTGCGGTCCGCGAATCACTTCCACGCGATCCACACGTGCCGGGTCGAGCTGCGTGACGAGCAACGGATTCGCGACCTCGATGCCATCGAGATAAATCTTCGGCGCACTGACGCCGAACGAGCTGGCGCCGCGGATACTGCCGTATCGTGCCGAGAGCGTGCCGGCGCTCGCCGTCCACGACCAGACGCCGGGCACGGCCAGATCGAGGGCTTCCCCCAGCGTTCCCACGCCATGACGGGCGAGCGTTGCCCCATCGATCACGTCGAGCGCAAAGGGGGAGCCACGTTGAGGCGCACCGTCGGGTGATCCCGTCACGACCACGCGATCGAGCACGCTGGCCCGTCGTGCCATCGGCGCACGCGACAACACATTCGACAACGCACTCGCCGACGGCGCGACCCCATCACTGCTCTCGCCGTCCGCCACCACACCAGCGCGCGACGGCGCCAGCACCACCTGCGTGGTGCCCAGTACGATCGAGCGCAAAGCGCTGCCGGAGAGCAGCGACTCCAACACGGCACCCACCGGCACGCGATCGAGCGCAAGACAGACCCGCTTTCCGGTGGGCAGCAGCTCCGCACTGTACGACAGTTCGATCTTCGCGACTACCGCCAACCGATCGAGCGCCTCGCGAATCGAGACCTCAGGCACATGCAGATTCACAATGCGGTCGAGCGGCGGCGCCCACAGCGACGACCGTTCCTGCGCTCCCAGCCGCACCGCACACACCGGATCCGACAGGCGCGCGGCCAGCGCCGGCGCACGCTCGGCGTGCACGACCGAAATGGGCGCGATCACGACTGCGATCGCGCCCACGGTCATCCCGCGTCGCACCACCTGCCACCACCACATATGCGCGTCGATTGCCCCGTTCAAGGATTCGGCGTGGAACCCGGCCCCTGCGGCTGCAGAAGGATCGTGTCACCACGCTGTACCACCTCGGCGCCGAGGGCCAGCGCGATCACCCGGATCACCTGCGCCGCCGAATCGCTGCGGAACGAGGCCGTCAGGGTGCGTTGGGCCAGCACCGCATCCACCACCTGCAATTCGATGCCGTACCAGCGACGTACATCGGCCTGCACTTCGGCCAGCGGCGCGTCCCGATACGCCAGCTGCCCGCGTGTCCACGCCATGTCTTCGTCCGTGACCGTACCGCGTGCCACTGCCACCGCGCCCGCCTGTAACACGCCGCGGTCACCGGCGTGCAGCTCCACGGGCGCCGCACTGCCCGACGTCGTATCGCGGAGCGCGACGATCCCGTGCGTCACCGCCACCGACACGCGACCGTTCACATCGGTCTTCACCGAGAAGGCCGTCCCGATGTCGCGAATCTCCGCGCCGCGTGAATGCACCACGAACGGGTGCGCCCCATCGTGCTTGACCTCGAAGAACGCCGCCCCTTCCAGCGTGACGTCACGATTGCCGCTCTTGAAGCCCGAGGCCACCGTAAGCCGACTGCCGGGCGCCAGCACGACCGTGCTGCCATCGGGCAACGTCACCGAGTCGCGCTGCCCCACCGTTGTGACATACACCTGCTCCACCGAGGCAGTGCCCCCGCGCCACTGGGCGATACCGACCATCGCCGTCAGGGCCGCCGCCACCGCCAACACCGGCCCGCGCCAGCGGCGCACCGCGGCGGCCGGCTTGGCCACCGAGGACTGAGCGGCGCCGCCACGCGAGACCGTCAACGACGGAGAGTCCATCATCCGGCTCCGGACGGCCGACAACGCCCGCTCGGTATCCACCGAGACCATCGACTGCGTCGCCGCCCGATTGGCCCGCGCCTTAACGATGGCGGCCAAGGCGGCGTCTTCCGGATGCGCGGCCAGCCAATGGGCCACGGCGGCCGACTCGACGGCATCACTTTCCCCCGCGATAACACGGGAGATCGCGTCCCAGTCGGCGTCGGCAGCGGATGCATCGGATGGACGGATTTCGTCGGACATGCCCAAGAGACACGAGTGAATGGCGATACCCTACGTCCCCACCTTTCCGGCGGGTCGCAGCGCAAAAGCGCCACGCTCCGATGTAGTATACGCTGCAACCGAGGCCGACCGGACTCCGAGGAGTCGCATCGACCGTATCCCGTCCCAGACATTTCCCGACCCCACGCCCCTCGTGTCCGACGCTGACTTGCTGGCCCGCCTCCGGGGCGGGGATCACGCAGCGTTCGACGCGATCTTTCGGCAGTGGTATGAGCCCGTGGTGCGCTCGGCCAACCGGGTGCTGCATGATTCTGGCGTGGCCGAGGAGCTCTCGCAGGATGTCTTCCTTGAGCTCTGGCGCCGTCGGGAAACGCTCGCCCCCGACAGCAGCGTGGCCGGCTACCTAATGCAGGCCGTGCGCAATCGCGCGCTCAATCATCTGCGACATCTTCAGGTGCAGCGGAAGTCGGCCGTCTATGTCGAGGCGCTCAGTGAGCCCGCCAAACAGGCCGACGCCGAAACGCAGGCGGGCGAGCTGCAAGACGCGATCCGTGACGCCATCGCGGCCCTCCCACCCCGGACGCGCGAAGTATTCCTACTGAGCCGCGAACGAAACTTGCGCTACAGTGAGATCGCCGAGCAGCTCGGCGTGAGCGTCAAAGCCGTGGAGGCGAACATGAGTCGAGCCCTCCGCCAGTTACGCGAGAAGCTGTCCGCATTTTTGCCGAGTGCCGGCGAGTAGCACATAGGGTCCGTTCGTGATCACGTGTTTCCTGTTTCGAACGCCTCACCGATGCCTTCGCGAAGATTGCGAGGCTCGACCGAACGCCCCTCCGAGAGGTCACCCATGGCACGATCCCGTTTTCTGACACTGACCGCGACCGCGACACTGCTGGGCGCGGCGGCCTGCAGCCTCGACAACAGCAACGGCCCAAACGCTTTCCTGTCCGATCTGGCCTTCAGCAGCGCGCCGGCCGGTCTTGATCTGGTGTCCAGCAGCTACGCGAGTTCCAGCGACAACGGTATGCCCTGGGGTGGCCCGGGACGCGGTCCGGGCGGCGGACCTGGCATGGGTGGCTTCATGGGCGGCGGATTGGGCGATGCCTTCACCGGCAATGCCGCACCGGGACGTGGGCCGCACGGCGGGCCGTTCGGCATCCGCATCGACGACAGCTGTGTGTTTGCGGCCGGCACCGGAGATTTGACCTGTGGTCCGACAGTCAAGAACGGCCTCACGGTGACGTCGACCTACACGATCAAGAACGCCGGCGGCACGGCGCAGTCGGCGATCGACAGTGTCACGACGAACTCTGTTCGCGTCCGCACCACGGTGACCGGTACGGCCACCCGCAGCCGCGACGGCAGCGTCACGGCCACGGTGAACAACACCGGTGATCGGACGGTCACGGGACTCGCCGCCGGCAGCGCGCGGCGCACTGTTAATGGCACATCACGGGGCAACGAGACCGCCACCGGCAGCAACCGCGACGGCAAGACCTTCTCGTCCGTACGCACCGCTGCCGACACCACGACCGGTCTCGTGATCCCGGTGTCGGCCACCGCGCAGACCTACCCGACCGCCGGCACCGTGGTTCGCCGCATGAAGGTGATCATGACGATCGACGGCTCGAGCTCCACCAAGGAACGTCGCGAAGTGCTCACGTACGACGGCTCGGCGACCGCCAAGCTGCAGATCACGGACAACGGCACCACGAAAAACTGCACCGTCGCGCTTCCGCGCGGTCGCCCGAACTGCTCGTAATCGAAGGGCCGATGGACGGAGTGAATGGCGCGATCATCCGCGACTGACACTCTGGATTGTCCACCGCGGGAAGGCGGTGGTGGGAGAGAGCCCCGATACCGGATCTGACGATCCGGTGTCGGGGTTCTTCGCATTCGGTTTCGGCGAAACGCGAACAGCAACAGCAAAAGCCAGAACACGGGTTACACCGATGGACGGAAACAGCACAGATACGATGAAAAGCGCGCCTTTCATCGTATCCGGGATTTGTCAGTGGGATCCTGTGTACTCCGTGTTCTGGCTGTTGCTGTTGCGGTTGCTGTTCACTGCGGCACCGCACGACTCAGTCGTCGATCCCGCTGAAGTCGAGCGACGCCGAGTTGATGCAATAGCGCATGCCGCCCGGGGGCGGACCGTCGTCGAAGACATGCCCCAAATGCCCATCGCAGCAGGCGCAGTGCACCTCCACGCGCACCATGAACCAGTGCCGATCGGTGCTGGTCTCGATGGCGCCCTCGGTCAGCGGCTCGGTGAAGCTCGGCCAGCCCGTGCCGGAGTCGAACTTCGCCCGCGATGAGAACAGGGGCTGACCACAGCCCGCGCACACGTAAAGGCCGTCGTCGTGGTGATCCCAGTAGCGGCCGCCGAAGGCCCGCTCGGTGCCGTGCGCGCGCATGACCCGGTACTGTTCGGGCGAGAGAATCGTCCGCCATTCCAGCTCACTCTTGCGGATCTTGTCTGCCATCTGTCAAATGAACGACATGACGCACCCACCCGCCAGCGCGAAGGCGCTGGAAGACTGGCACCTCGGACCCGACGCGCCGCAATCGCACCGCGGTTGGCTTCGCGCGCTCGGCCGCACCCTCTTCTTTGGCGCCGGGTGGCGCTTCGAAGGCCAGATGCCGAATGTGCCGCGCTTCGTGGCCATCGTCGCCCCGCACACGTCGAACTGGGATTTTCCGATCGGTCTCGCCGCCAAGTGGGCCCTGGGCTTCGACGCCCACTGGTGGGGCAAGCACACCCTGTTCGTGCCGCCGCTCGGCTGGTTCATGCGGGCCAACGGCGGTATTCCGATCGATCGCAAGAACTCCCACAATGCCGTGGAGCGCACGATCGAGGCGTTCCGGTCGCATGAGCGATTCGCCCTCGCACTCGCTCCTGAAGGCACCCGCAAAAAGGTGACGGCGTGGCGCAGCGGCTTTTGGCACGTCGCCAAGGGCGCCAATGTGCCGATCTGCTGCGTCGCCCTCGATTACCGGCGGCGAATCGTGCGCCTCGGGCCAACCACCATGCCCGTTGAAGATGATCCCGCCGCGGGGATCGCCCGCATCCGGACGTACTACGCCGACGTGGCCGGATACGACCCCTCGCAACAGCCCTGATGTTTGCCTCGCTGCTCCGCCGCACTACAGGTCCCAACGCGCGCTCCACGGTCGCGTGCATCGCTACCCTGATTACGGTATCGACGTCCCCACTGCCAGCGCAGCGTGCCGACAGCGCGCGAGCCACCGTCGGCCAGGCCATTCGTGCCACGCGGGCGCCCGAAATCGACGGACGCGAGAACGACGCCGTCTGGCGCACCGCCACGCCGATGACCGCGTTCCGACAGTTCGAGCCGAGCGAGAATGGTGAGCCGACGTTTCGGACCGAAGCACGTGCCGCTTACGACGATCGCTACCTGTACGTGATCGTCCGGGCGTTCGATCCGCATCCGGACAGCCTCGCGGCGCTGCTGTCGCGGCGCGACGTGAAGACCGCCAGCGACCAGCTCAAGATCGTCATCGACGCCTATCACGACGGGCGCACGGGCATCGAGCTCGCGGTGAATCCGGCGGGGGTGAAGCGTGATTATTCGATCTACGGCGACATCACCGAAGACGTCACATGGGATGGCGTGTGGGACGTCGCCACCAGCATCGACAGTCTGGGCTGGGTCGCCGAGTATCGCGTGCCCTTCAGTCAGCTGCGCTTCACGGCGAAGGATGTGCACACCTTCGGCTTCGGCGTGTGGCGCGACATCACGCGATTGAACGAACGCACCGGCTGGCCCCTGTACCGACCGTCGCGACGCACGCTCATCTCGCAGCTCGGCACGCTGGAAGGGATTGCCGGTATCGGCACGCCGCGGCGCCTCGAGCTGTTGCCATACACCGTCACCAAGCGCGTCCCCAATCCGGCGTCGACACCCGGTGGCTCGCGCGGGGCGCTGGCCGGCGGTCTCGATCTCAAGGCCGGCCTCGGATCGCACGTCACCATCGACGCCACCATGAATCCCGATTTCGGTCAGGTCGAAGCGGATCCAGCGGTGCTCAACTTGTCCGCGTTCGAAATTCGCTTCGACGAGCGTCGTCCCTTTTTCCAGGAAGGGGCTGGCCTCTATCGCTGCGGTGGATCGTGCGAAGGCATCTTCTACACCCGTCGCATCGGCCGTACGCCGCAGATGCGCCGTTCCAGCGCCGACGCGCTGTTCACGAACATCACCGCCGCCGCCAAGATCACCGGCCGGTTCGACAACGGCATGGCCTTCGGCCTGGTGAACGCCTCCACCGAAAACGTGCGCGGCGCCGACGGCACCACGATCGAGCCGCAGACGAACTACCTCGTGCTGCGCGGCCTGCGCGAACTGCGCGGCGGACGCTCGCAGTTGGGGCTGGAGCTCACCGACGTGCGTCGCCGTAGCGATGCCGCCACCGATCCGTTTCTGCGTCGCGCCGCCACCACGTTGCTGCTGCAAGGCTACCATCGGTTCGCGCGCGACCGCTGGGAGGTGATGGGCTACACCGGCCTCAATGAGGTCAGTGGGTCGGCGAAATCGATCGCCCTCACGCAGCGCAACAGTGTGCATTTCTATCAGCGTCCCGATCACGAAGAATCCTACGACTCCACCCGCACCGCCATGGGCGGCGTCGTGGCCTCCGTCGGCATCAAGCAGGTTGGCGGACGCGTGCGTTACGAGAATTCGCTGCGCTACGCGTCGGCCGGCGTCGAGATGAACGACCTCGGCTTCGTGAATCTCGTGAACGACGTGATGTTCCGGCAGTCGCTCGACCTGCGGCAGCTGCGCCCCAACGGCGTGCTGCGCTCGTC
>CAITQY010000405.1 GCA_903894655.1 uncultured Gemmatimonadota bacterium | reverse complement strand
GCGGCGAAGATGAGCCCGACCACCGCCAGCACGTTGCCGGCATGCCGTGACAGCAGGGCCTTCTGCTCATCGATGGTCGGGTAATTCAGCAGCATCGCCACCGCGAAGCCGATCATGAACAACACCGGCAACGGCAGCACGGCGGCAATCAGCGCTGCCAATAATGCGACCGTCAGCGCGGCGTTTACGAGCAGACGATCGGGGCGCCGATGCTGCATGTCCTCGCCAATGTCCGGATTGGCGAGTTCCTCGAGCAGCACCTGGGTATTCGCCGTCGATGATGCCCCCACCGCACCTAGGCGGCGGCGCTCGCTCAAGCCGAGCCGATACGACGCGTACAACACCCAGCACACGCCGACCACGAGCGCCGGGATCATGGGCACGAACACGGTGCTGACGTCGATAGAGAGCGCACTCGCCGCGCGCGCCGTCGGGCCGCCCCACGGCAGAATGTTCATGACGCCCCCGGCCAGCATGGTCACACAGGCCAGCACCAACGGTCGCATGCCCAATCGGCGAAAGAGCGGCAACATGGCGGCGGTGGTGATCATGTAGGTGGTCGACCCATCACCGTCGAGCGACACCAGCAGCGCCAACACGGCCGAACCCACGACGACTTTCATGGGATCGCCGTGCACGAGGGCAATGAGCCGTTGCACGAACGGCTCGAACAGGCCAGCGTCGAGCATGATCGCGAAATACAAGATCGCGAACATCAACATCACGCCCGTAGGCGCCAGCTTGGTAATGCCGGCGACCATCATTTCCCCGAGTTGCGGGGCGAAGCCACCGGCGATCCCGAAAGCCACGGGCACCAGAATCAGCGCCGTGAGTGGAGACAGCTTCTTGGTCATGATCAGCGTCATGAAGACGATGACCATGCCGTAGGCGAGGAGCGTGAGTAGCATCGCCGATTACCGTCGTGCGGGGGCGAGTGGCAACACGATATGCGACGGATACGTCGCGCTGTGCTGAATCGCAATGTCGGTGGTGACCATGCGACGATTCTTCCCCAACGGCTCGCCGGTGTTGGGATTCACGTCGAAGCGAGGAAAGTTGCTACTCGAGATATCGACACGAATGCGGTGCCCTTTCTTGAACACGTTAGCCGTGGGGAAGGGATCGATGGTGAACTCGTACACGCGGCCCGGTTGCAGCATCACGGCATGATCGCGGGTAGCCCGGTAACGCCCGCGCACGATGGCGTCGGTGATATTGAGATCGAAACCGCCGGGCCAGTCGGTGCTCGAGGGATACACGTCGACGAGCTTCGCCGTAAAATCGGCATCCACCGTGGTCGCCGAGGCGAACAGTTTCACCGTGATCGGCCCGATCACGGTCATGTCCTCGGCCAGCGGCTCGGTCTGAAAGACCACGACGTCGGCGCGTGATCGCAGCGGCAGCCACGGTGCCGACGACGGCGGAAAGCGTGGATCTTCGCGCTGGTTGTAGGCGCCGTCTTTCAGACGCGCCGACGCCCCGCCGCCGATGGTGGGCACGGGATGACGCGGATCGAAGGTGTACGTGGTTTTTGACTGCAGCGCCTTGGGCTTGGTGGTGCGGAGCGAGCCATCGGCTTGGAAGTAGTACGGCACCAGGCGTGTGTCCGCGACCGGCCACGTATCACTGGTGCGCCAATACCCCCCGTGCGACAGACGCCCGTTGGCGTCTTTACGGCCGTTGCCCGTTCCCATCACGAACACGCGCACGGCCGGATCCTTGTCCACGCCGTTGGCGACGCCTTTGAGCTGATG